>JBDHYM010000129.1:0-9077 GCA_039811405.1 Flavihumibacter sp.
AGCAGGGATTGTATTTCGCCGGCGGTCAAATGCAGCGAATCGGTTGCCAGGGTTTGCGACGGCACCGTTAATCCGCGTCCTGCGCCGCCGCCCTTGTCATAAAAGTCGATCACTTCTTCCATTGTTTTCATAATACCGTTGTGCATATAGGGTGCTGTAAAACTGCTGTTGCGCACCGTCGGTGTCCGGAAGGCATTCATCATCTCCGCGACGGGATGCACCTTATACCGGCCGCTATCGCGGCTCAACTGCGCATAATGCATATCTTCCGGAACACCCAACACTTCGAACTCCGAATTGACATAAGGCGGCTTTATACCATTGAACTGGGGTATGAAGTGGCAACTGGCGCAATTGGCCTTTCCCATAAATACGTTGAACCCTTTTATAACGCCGGTATCCGGTTCGACGCCCTGGTTCATGGCGTCGTCAAAGGGAGAATAAGCAGCACTGTAGTCGTGCAGGTAGATCGAAATGACAGAAGAAATATGCTCGATGGTGGGCCTTTTTTCTTCCGGGGTGTATTTCATCCATTGCCGGAAAGCATCTTTATACGTGTTGCAGCTCATTACACGGGCTACAATCTCCTTTATATCGCCGTTCATCTCGATGGGATTGGCCATCACCGTTCTTGCCTGTTCCTGTAAGGTGAGGTGTTTGCCGTCTTGCATCAGCAGGTGGTTGTGCAGCACATTGAGCAACGATGGTGCGTTCCGCTCATGCGGGCTTTTACGGTCTGTCAGCAGGCTGGTAGGCCGGGTGGTATCGGTGAAGGCCATATCGGGGCGATGGCAGCTTGCACAACTGCGCAGCAGGTTGCCCGACAGAATCGGGTCGTTGAACAGCAATTCGCCGGTATTGCGCATCTCCCGCAGCACCTGCGGGTCGTCTACGAATGAATAAATACCCTTCCAGTCCTGCCCGTTGAACAGTTGCTTGTCGAACAAGGAGCTGACGCTGTCGCTCAGCGTATAATCGACCATGCTGGTGCTGTAAAAACCGTAGCGGCGTATCATCTCCTGGTTCAGGCGAAAGAGAAGATTAACATGGTCTTTGATAAAATGAAAATGATCGAACTGCTCATAGTCGTCGGACTGTCTGTCTGCAAATTGCAGGGTTTTCGCATAAGCATCCCTGTAAGCAACGCTCAGCGGCGAGCCGGTAAAGCTCTCGTCGTGCCAGTCGTAAATGCGTTGCACGGCATGCATCATGTCGCGCAGTTCGGTTACCAGGTCTGCCTTATCGGGACACTCGAAGCCGGAGGTATAAATAGCGGCTAGATTGAGTATATAGAGCCTGTTGGCAAAGAAGAAATGTTCGGGGCGGATGATTTGCCGGGTATTGGAGTCGGCATAAAATGACCGGGTAGCGGCGATGGACGATGTCAGGTAGCGGAGCACCGTATCTTTTTCGGGCGGAGTGGTTTCAGAGAGTGCGATCTGGGCCAGGCTGATGCCACCACCCAGGCGCATATAGGGCTTTTCAAATTTTTCGAATACTTCGGTTTCCCATTCGATGGGTAGCTGCCCGTTGATGCCGAGGTATTGTACCGGGTCGAGGTAGCGCAACCAGAAATCGCCTGCTTTTAGCAAGTGCCTGGACGCCCTGACCGAATCCAGCAGTGTTTGCCGCGCGGCCTCCCGGGAAAAGTCGGTTGCTTGCGCCAGCCGGTAAAGGGATTGCTGGCTGGCTTCGAGCCGGTGCACGAAATCGAAATAGCCTTTTTGATAGGTTGTTTCAAATCTGAATGCAAAAGAGATAAGCACGAACGCCAGCAGTACAAAAAAGACCGCCCGTTTCATAGTGCATAGTAACGAAATTTTTAGCTACTATCGTATAACCAGTGTTTTCACATTAACGAATTCACGTATTCCTGCCAATGACAGCTCCCGCCCATATCCTGATTTTTTGATGCCGCCAAAGGGCAGCCTGGGGTCAGACTTCACCATGCTGTTAACGAATACCGCGCCCGCAGAAAGCTGGCTGGCAAAATGCAGGGCACGATCGGTGTCTTTCGACCACACGCTGCCGCCGAGACCAAAACGCGACTGGTTGGCGAGCTGGAGCGCCCCGGCTTCATCGGCCGCCGGGGTAACGGCCATGAGCGGGCCAAAGGTTTCCTCATCGAAGGCCGCCATACCCGGCTGCACGCCGGTCAGCAGCATGGGCGATACCCGGCAGCCGTCGAAGTCGCCGCCCTGCAGCAATGCTGCACCGGCGGCAACCGATCTCTCCAACTGCCCCCGCAGGCTGTCGGCCAGGTCGGGGCGGGCCAGCGGACCCATATCCGTTTCCATCTGCAGCGGATCGCCTTGCTTAACAGCGCGCATATACCCGAGCGCCTGTTCGATGAACGCATCATAAACATCGCGCAACACGATGAATCTTTTCGCCGCAATACATGATTGCCCCGCGTTCTGCAGGCGTGCCTGTACGGCTGTTTCGGCCGCCTGCGCCAGGTCGGCATCGGCCAGTACAACGAATGCATCCGAGCCACCCAGCTCCAATACCGATTTTTTTACCTGGGCGCCGGCCAACGCCGCCACCGATACGCCGGCCTGCTCGCTGCCGGTGAGGCTTACCGCCTGTACTGCATCATACCGGAGAATCGATTCCACCATTGCAGGTGGTACCAGCAGCGACTGGAACAAGCCAGGCGTAGCGCCAGCCTCCTCAAAAACGCGCTGGATGGCCAGGGCGCAGCCACTTACGTTCGCCGCATGTTTCAGCAAAACCGTATTCCCCGCCATCAGCGTGGGTGCGGCAAAACGGAAAACCTGCCAGAAGGGAAAATTCCAGGGCATAATGGCCAAAACGGTGCCAACGGGCTGGTAACGGATAAGGCTATGCGAATAGTCGGTACGGATCACCTCATCCTGCAAAAAACCGGCAGCGCCGGTAGCGTAGTATTCGCAAACCCAGGCGCATTTCTCCACTTCGGCGATGGCTTCCGCCAGCGTTTTTCCCATTTCACGGGTAATGAGCCGGCCGAGGTCTTCTTTCTTCTCTTTTAATACGGCCGCTACCCGTTGTAAAATGGCTGCGCGCTCTTCAAAGCTACGCCGGCGCCAGTCGTCGAATACGGTCGCAGAACGGATCACGGCCGCTTCTACCGCCCGGTCGTCCATCGCCTCGTATTCAGCGAACAGTTCCTGTGTATAGGGGTATATTGATTGGAAACGCATACGGTAAGCTACCAAATTTTATGCCCGGCGATTTTATGCGTTTCCATGCGATCGAGCTGCATCTCGTATTTCAGCTGCACCTGCTGCAATTTGGCCGCTTCCACCGCATTTTGCAAGGTGATCAGTTCTACGCTGGTGATCAATCCCTCTTTAAAGCGCACCTGCGCCAGTTGATACGCCCGTTCGGCCTGCGTTACCAGCAGGTCCTGGTTGGCTGATTTCGCTTCCAGTGTATGAAAGTGCTCGTTAACACGCTCCAGCTCCTTGCCGATACTTTTCTCGAGGGTATTCAGCGATTGTTTGGCTGCATCGATGCCCACCTGGCCCAGTTTTGCCTGCAGCTTCTGGCGGCCACCACTGTAAATGGGCACGCTCAGTCCTACGCTGGCCATTGCATTGGGGCGCCATTGCGTAATAAGGGGTTGGTACCCGTTTTTAACGCCACCGCTTAACGAGCCGAAAATACTGGGTTTATAATTGTACCTGATGGAAGCATTCTGCACCTGCAGCAGGTCGAGCTGCCGGTTGATCTGTTCAGCTTCCATACTGCCCGCAAGCGCATTGCCGATATGCTCCACCAGGTCGAAATCGTTGTTATCGGTAGGTTGCACCTGGCCATGCTGGTCGTTGCCTGTAAGTAATTTCAGCAGGATGTACTGCTGTTCCTGCTGTGAGCCCAGGTCTTTAAGGGTGTTCTGCGCATTCGCGATACGCACTTGGGTCGTGAGCAGGTCGTATTCAAGGGCGTCGCCGTTTTTCAGCTTTGCCTGGATCAGCTTTTCATTTTCCTGCAGCACCCTGATCTGGTCCTGCTGCACCTGAACGGCCTTATCGAGAAACAGGATCGCGAAATAGGATTGCGCCGTTTGATAAGCAACGGCATTCCTGTTCAGGTCAATCGCGCTGCGCTGCAGCTTCCTATTCGCCTGGCTCACCATCAACTGGCTCCGGGTTTTGCCGAAGTCGGCAATGACCTGGTGGAGGCTGACGGAGAAATTATAATTGTCGTAAGGGGCAAACTGCAACTTCTGCCCGTTGAAATTAAAACTCGGCACGGGCGCCATCAACGCCACCGACCCGTCGCCGGTAACGATAGGCCGGTAGTTGGTTTTGATCAGCTCGTCCTGCACGTCGTTCGAGCCAAGCTGGATCTCCAGCTCTTTGATCTTCGGGTAATTAACCACGGCCTGGGCGATCAGCTTTTTCAACTGGCCGTCTTTCAGCGTCAGGCTGTCCTGCGCCGAAGCATTCAACGCGGTTATAAACAGCAAACTATATACAATCAGCTTCATATTATTTCGGTTAATGTTCAACGTTAGTGTGCGGCTTCAAGCGCTTCCCTGACGGCTTTTTCATCGGCCGGCGCTTTCTTTTTCGTTCTCAGGAAGAATACCAGCGGCAACACCGCCAGGAAAAAAATGCCGACCAGGTGAAAAGTATCGAGATACGCCAGGTAATAGGATTGCTTGTCAACGGCCAGATCGATCACCTTCTGGGCCTTGACCGTGGCGCCGGCCACATCGCCGGTGCGGGCGGCAATGCCCTGGCTGATGGTATTGAGCCTTTCCATATAGGCGGGCGAACCGTCGTAGACATTCGACACCAGGTCTATGCGGTGCTGCGCATAACGCTGGGCGATATAATTGTTTGCCATGGCGATGCCGAAGGCGCCACCCACCTGCCGGATCATGTTATTAAGCGAAATGCCCGCCGCATATTCATGGGGCTGGAGGCCGGCAACGGCCTGGTTGATCAGCGGTAATTGCGCCATGGAAATACCTATGGCGCGCAACAGCAGCGCGGGAAAGAAATCCCATTTGCCCGCATCGGGCGGTACCGCCGCACTCATCCAGCTATATGCGGCAAAAAGAATAAAGCCAACAATAAGAAAGGGTATGGGCGAGACGCCCTTGCTCATCGACTTGCCGATAATGGGCATCATGATAACGCCCGCCAGGGTGGGCGGCAACAGGCTGAGGCCGGTCTCCAGCGGTGTATATCCCAGCACCCGCTGCGCCAGCACAGGATACACAAATACCGAGGTGAACAGGCCCAGCCCCGCTACAAAGGTGAAAATGGTGGTAAACGCATAACTGCGGTGCGCCATTACACGAAGGTTCACCACCGGGTCTTTGATACTGAGCTCGTACCAGATAAAGCCGACGATACCGATCACCGCAATCACCGCGCAGATGCGGATGGCATTACTGCTGAACCAGTCTTCCGATTCACCTCTTTCCAGTACAAATTGCATGCAACCGATGCCCGCCATCAAAAGCGCAATGCCGATATAGTCGATCCGGATATTGGCTTTGTTCCTGCCTTCTCCTTCTTTCTTTTCCACATAAAAATAGGCGAGTATGGTAGCGACAATACCGACGGGAATATTGACGGTAAAGATCATCGGCCAGGAATAATGATCGATAAGATACCCGCCCAGCGTCGGGCCCAGCGTGGGTCCGAGCACCAGCCCCATACCGAACATACCGGCGGCCATGGGCCTTTCTTTCGGCTCAAAGGCATCGAATAGAATGGCCTGCGAGGTAGACAGCAGTGCGCCGCCGCCGATGCCTTGTACAAAACGCCATACAATGATCTCCACCAGTCCCGTTGATTCGGCGCACAGGTACGACGACACGGTGAAGATGATCATCGAAACGATATAATAGTTCTTACGGCCGAAATAATCGGCCAGGAAGCCCGTCATCGGGATGATGATGACGTTGGCAATGGCATAGGCCGTAATCACCCAGCTTACGTCTTCGATATTGACACCGAGACTTCCCGCCATTTCATTCAGGCCCACGTTCACGATAGAGGTGTCGATCAGCTCCATGACCGCCGCCGTTACCGTGGTGAGCACGATGATGAACTTTGCAAACCCTTTGGGACTTGACATTTTTTTATTTTACAGGTACAACCACTTCAGCGCTGAGGCCGGCGCGGAGAATCGACTTGTAGCTGGCGGCGTCGTTGATCGCAATTTTAACAGGCACCCGCTGCGTTACCTTCACGAAGTTGCCGCTGGCATTATCGGGGGGCAACAATGCGAAACGCGCGCCGGTAGCTTCACTCAGGCTTTCGATGGTTCCTTTCAGCGAAATATTCTCGTAGGCATCGAGGCTGATCTCCACTTCCTGGCCGGGGTGCAGCTTGCGGATCTGGTTTTCCTTGAAATTGGCCACCACCCAATAAGCAGTGTCGTTCACTATGGTGAAAAGCGGCGAGCCTGCCTGCACATACTGCCCTGCCGAAACATTTTTCCGGCCGATCTTCCCGGCCTGCGGTGCATATACGCGGGTATAGGAAAGCTTGAGCTTTTGCTGTTCGATCTGGGCTTTGCGAACGGCAATGCCGGCATCGGCTTTCCTGACGGCAGCCTGCAGCACACCGATGCGGCTTTCGGCGGTAGCCAGGTCGTTTTTATTGTTGGCGATGGTTTTCAACGCCGTTTCATAATTGAATTTGCTGTCTTCCAGTTGCCTGGCGGTAATGGCATTTTCAGCGAAGAGGTTCTTATCGCGGTTATAGTCTTTCAACGCTTTGTCGAGCCTCACCTGGCTGATATCAATATTGCCGCGGTTGGTGCGGGTGGATATCTGCGCGTTGTTGAGCGATGCCTTTGCATTTTCCAGGTCGGCGATGGCGGCATTGTAATCGGCTTCCATCTGCAGGAGCTGGGTTTGCAGCTCTGCATCGTCAAGCTCTACCACAAGCTGGTTGGCCTTCACCGAGTCGTAGTCGTTTACGGCGATCGATTTCACAAAGCCCGACACGCGGGGCAGCACCGGCACCAGTTGTGTTTCTACCTGGGCATTGTCGGTGGTTTCATGGTTGATGGCGAACATGATTTTGCGGTAGCCGAAAAAGGCGGCTACCAGCAAAACGAGCACTAAAATGACGAACCGCAGGGGCGATTTCTTTTTTTCAGTTGGTTCCATTGTCGGCTTTTGTGTGATGTGTTTTGAAGGTGGTGGTTATAATTTCTGGAGATAGCTGCGCAGAAGCTGCCTGATATGACTCTTTACCCGGTGGCGGAATTTTTCGTCGTCATACGGGTTTACGTCTTTGGGAAAGCCCGCCAGCTCCCTCACCATGTTTTCGTTGATCAGCACCTGGTTGATAGTGCCTATCATAGAGGCGATAAGAAGCTCTACATCTACGTCGCGGAACTGGCCGGCCTCGATGCCGCTCCGGATGATCTGCCGCATGATGCTTACATTTCCAAGAAACACCTCTGCCATGGTTTCATGAAAATGGCAGCGTTGCTGCATGCTCATTTCGCGCATGATGGTGAGCGTTAGACCGCGACGCTCAAACAGCCTGTCGGTGTACCCGTCGGCAAAGGCATCCACTTTTTGGATATGGCTCATGGAAGGATCGTCCAGCAGCTTCCTGAGCCGTTCGCGCAGAAAGGAAGCCTTGCGCTCGATCAGCTTCTCAAACAACCCTTCCTTGTTGCCGAAATAATAATTCACCATAGCGAGATTGACGCTCGCCAACTGGCAAATATCACGCACCGACGAACCTTCATACCCTTTTTGGGCAAAAAGCTGCTCGGCAGCATCGAGGATCATTTCTTTTTTATCGGGTTTTGCGCGCATGACGTAAGGTGTAAGTAACGACAAAATTAAACATACGTTTAATTTAAACAATCGTTTAACCAACATTTTACAAAACCTGTTTTCAGGCTATTCCGGAAACGGCGGATGGACTACATTCGGGCATGAATCGCCGTTCAAACCTCCTGCTATTTATACTTTTTTTGCTGGCAGTCAACCAGTTAAACGGGCAGACCGACCGCGACAACGCCGTATTGAAAGCCATGCCCGCCCTCGACAAAATGATGGCCGATTATGCCGCCGGGCAGCATTTCCCGGGGCTGGTCTGGGGCATTGTGCTCGACGGCAAACTGATCCATACGGGGAAATACGGGTATGCCGACCTGGAGAAGAAGCTGCCTGCCTCGCCCCTGTCAGATTTTCGCATCGCTTCCATGTCGAAGAGTTTTACCGCCATGGCCATACTGAAGCTGCGCGATGCCGGCAAGCTGCAGCTCGACGACCCCGTTAGTCGCTACATCCCCGAGATGGCGCAACAGCCCTACCTGCATGGCGATGCGGCCCCGGTAACCATTCGCCACCTGCTAACGCATGCGGCGGGTTTTCCGGAAGACAACCCCTGGGGCGACCGGCAACTGGCGGTGCCCGACGACAGCCTGATCGCCCTGATACGCCGTGGCATTTCTTTCTCGACCGATCCCGGTTCCGGTTATGAGTATTCCAACCTGGGCTTTGCCATGCTGGGATATGTCATTCAACGCATCACCGGCGAACCTTATCAGACTTATATCTCCCGGGAGATATTGCAGCCCCTGGGTATGCACAACACCTATTGGGAATACAACGACGTACCGGCAGACCGGCTCGCCCAGGGTTATCGCTGGCTCAACGATCGCTGGGTGAAACAGCCCCTGCTGCACGACGGCGCTTATGGCGCCATGGGCGGACTGATCACCACCCTGGAGGATTTTGCCCGCTATGTGGCTTTTCATGAAAATGGCTATCCCGCCCGAACCGGCGCCGACAATGGCGTGATCAAACGACGCTCCCTGCGCGAAATGCATTTTCCCTGGAATTTCAGCGCGCTGAATACCGGGTTCAAATACGGCGACAGGCCCTGCCCTTCGGTAAGCGCCTATGCATACGGACTTCGCTGGGAAAAAGACTGCGAGCAGCGGGTAACATTGGGCCATAGCGGCGGACTTCCCGGATTCGGCTCCAACTGGCGTTTTCTGCCGCAGTTTGGAATCGGTATCATCACGTTTGCCAACCTGACCTATGCCCCTGCCGGCGGGATCAATATTGCGGCCCTCGACAGGGTGATACGCGA
>JBDHYM010000130.1:0-9069 GCA_039811405.1 Flavihumibacter sp.
GGAGAGTAGGTAGGTGCCATATTTATTAAGCCCCCCAGTTAAGTGCTGGGGGGCTTTTTTATTGGCATACCCCAAAACCAACCAATGCCGCTGACGCATTATCAAGATACAGGCTGCAGCGGGAATGCTGCCGCAATATACTTGCAGGATGAAGACGGCTGATCGCTCCCTTCAGACAATTCCTGACAGCAATTGCTTTTCTCCCGTCAGGTACCGAACAAATGATATGCTCCGACTTAAGGATTTGCCGCACCGACATACTGATCGCCTGCACCGGTACTTCCTCGATGGAAGAGAACCAGCCCTCCCCCAGTTGCTGTTGCCTGCAGGCAGCATCGAGATGAACAACAATATATGGCTGCTCCGTTTCGAAGTCAGCCGGCGGATCATTAAAAGCAAGATGGCCGTTTTCGCCGATACCCACCAATGCAAGGTCGATCGGATGGTCGCTGATAATATCGCCCAGCCGCCTGCACTCCTCACCGGCATCGGCTTCGCCATCTATAAGATATACCGACCGCAGGGGTGGCACTTTCTCCAGGAATCTTTCCCTGAGGTATTTCCGGAAGCTGGCAGGATGCGAAACCGATAAGCCCAGGTATTCGTCGAGGTGAAACACAGTTACCCTGTTCCAGTCGATGGCGCTGTCGCTTATCAGGGCCTGCAACGTATGAAACTGGCTGGTACCTGTTGCCAGTATGATGTTGGCCGCTCCTTTGGCGGTAATTGCTTCTTTGATCAAACCGGCTGCCAGCGCACCGGCTTTTGTTCCCAGTTCTTCCGCACTGGAAGATATGTCTATCTTCATAACAGGGATGGTCTTTATTGTCAGATAACAGCGGTATTCGCGCCTGCCTGCAGGGAAATATCCACCGGTTTGTTTGTTTTCCAGGCGCCCGAGCTGAAATCGGGAATGTCAACGGAAGCAGACCTGTTCGCTACCGACTTCTCACTCAAAGGCGCAACGGCGCTCCAGGAAGCGGCGTCATATACATCCATATCCATCGGTAACCCGTTACGCAGGCAATCGATCGTACGCCAATCCATCAGGAAGTCCATTCCGCCATGGCCGCCCACCTGCCGCGCCATTTCACCTATTTTTTTGACGATCGGTGTACTGTATTTTCCCTCCAGTGCTTTGTAATCGGCATTGCCCAGCCACTCTTCGTGGTTCAGTGCTATCCGCCCTTCCAGGGGATATTTTAAAGCAGATCCTTTTGTGCCGCTGATCTTGTGTATCCTTGAATAGACATTGGGGGAAGTGACATCGTGCTGTAGCAGGATGGTCTTCCCTTTATTGGTTTTGATAATGCTGCTGTTCATGTTTCCACGATAGGTTTTATTGGCAAAGGCGGCATAATAGTCGTCTTTTGCCGCCAGCTCTCTGGCCATGGCGCCCATCTGGAAATCAATGCCCGACATCGATACCAGGTAGTCCATCTTATCGCCCCGGTTCAGGTTCAGTACCTGGGCAACCGGACCCAGGCCATGGGTAGGGTACAGGTTGCCGTTCCTGAAATTTTCTCTCAGCCGCCACATGTCGTAATACTTTTCCTTTGCAAAATTCTCGTCCAGCAGCATGTGAATATAGGCGCCTTCGCAATGAACGATCTCTCCGAACAAGCCCTGGCGCGACATATTCAATGTCAGTTGTTCGAAAAAATCATAGCAGCAGTTCTCCAGGATGATGCAGTGTTTCCGGGTGCGTTCAGAGGTTTCCACCAACTGCCAGCACTCGTCAATGGTTTTGGCCGCCGGCACTTCAACGCATACATGCTTGCCATGATTCATGGCAAAGGCCGCCATAGGCGTGTGGAGGCTCCAGGGCGTAGCTATATACACCAGGTCGATATCCGGACGCTCGCAAAGTTTTTTCCATTCGTCGGCCCCACCGGTATAGGTATAGGGGTTGTGCCCGGACCCGGTCAATGATTGCTTTACGGCAGCTACTTTTTCGGGCCGTATATCACAGATCGCTTTTATCTCCGTGCCGCCAATATGGGTCATGCGATCCACTGCGGCCGGCCCGCGGTTTCCGAGGCCGATAAAACCGATCCTGACGGTATCGATCCTTGGCGCCGCATACCCGCACATATTGAAACGCTCAACATGAAAAGGAGCGTCGATGCCACTCGCCAGCCCCAGGCCGGTGATGCCGGAAAGCCTGATGAATTGCCGCCTGTTTGTTTTCATTGTTTGCCTGTTTGGTTGATAGAAAATAAACGGTTATTGATGCTGCCTGGTCATGTCCACGAAGATGGCCGGCTGTTTCGCCAGTTGCCTGGAGAAAGCTGCCGCCCTGGCGAAAGAATAGAAATAATCTTTGTCGCTGTCATCCATTACCGACCGCCGTCCCCGCTGCCACCGCGCTTTTATGGCCGATAAAAAAACACTGTCGCGGGTGGCCTGCTCGCTAAGGTATTTGCCCGCTGTCTCCCGATCAACAGCCGGCGATCGGGCAAATACAACCAGGTTGTTTTCCCGGGCCAGCAAATAGTCCAGCAGTTCGACCGTATAAAGCAGGTCGTTGAAAACAACTGTGTTCTTCCGGATCTTTTTCTGATAGGTCAATAACAGCTTCTTTACATCGCCGAACGGGTTTGCCTTTTTCTCCTTTCTTTCCAGCAGGCGTTTTACCTGGGCTTCAGACGCCCAGGGTAGAAACGGCAATGAATCGGCATCGGCGCAACTCGACTGCGGAGAATAAGTATAGACCGTATTATAAATACGGGCCCATCCCGAATCATAGCGTACACCGAAAGTGTTTTCCACATAGCCGGGCAATGCCAGGGTATAATCGTATTGCCCCTGGTGCCGGGCGATGGCGGCAGCGATCACAAAAGAGTCCCATTGGCTGTATTGCAGGTATTTCTGCGGTACCCAGTTGGTCAATATAAGACCAAGGTTATTGGGTTGCGCCAATGTCGTATAGACCTGCGCATACGCGCTGATGTTTTTAAATTGGGCAGCGCCGATCCGGGCGCCCCATTTACACCAACTGATCGCGGGACAGCCAATGATCCTGAAGCCCTTTCCCTGTAATTTCCCGGCAACGGCATTGACCTTTTGGGGATCGTTTTCCCAATAGTTCCAATCGGCTATAATGATATTGGTATTCAGCAGGTCGAGCACCTGGTTCTCATTGTATATGGGAAGATCACCCCATATAATGGTTTCTTTTCCCAGGTCATTGACATACCCGTTCAGCTTGTTTACATATTCTGCCCATAGCTGGTTTTTGCTTTTCGACTGTAAGGCTTTTTTCGATAGCGCACTGCCGCCCCAATTTGTTTCATCGCAGCCGATATGCAGGTAACGCGAAGGAAAAACAGCGGCGACTTCCCTGATAAGGTCTTTCATCAATGCCAGCGTAGAATCATTCACCGGGCAGACAGCGTTATACTCTTTCGTTTCCACGGCGTCGTTCAGGTGGCTGTAGCGCGGCGATTGAGTGATATACCTGGCATGACCAAAGGTTTCGATTTCCGGGATGATCTCGATGCCTCTTTGCTGCGCATAGGCTATGACTTTTTTTATCTCAGCGGTCGAATAGGCACCCGCACACATAACGAGATCAGGATGCGAGGAAAATTGGTAGGCCGACCCTTCATCGTCCGTCAACCTGAAAATGATCGTGTTCAGGTCGTTGGCTTTGCAGAGATCGATGACCCGAAAATAGTAGGCAAGCGATTCGGTGGTTCGGGGCGCATCGATCATAAATCCGCGGAACCCACCCGCCTGTTGCTGGGACAAGACGGGGATGGCCTGCGTAAGCAGGAAGGCGAGCGCTGCCAGCAAGGTCAATTGCGTTCTTTTCATTGCCCGGTTTTTTTTGCGCCGGTTAGCTTATATACTTTGCCGTCGGCCTTGGTCATCACGTATATTTCTCCCGCGGCATCTTCTCCCAGCCTGATCTCCACCCGTTCATTGCCACAGGCATCAACAAGTGTTTGGGGTTTTCCATTTATGGCAAGGTCAAATGCTTTGATGGGCGCCATTTGCCCCGGCTGGATAGCATTCGCTTCTATGTAAAAGATCCGGCCCGTTGGTATATCCGCGAACAGGATTTTGTTGTTGAGCATCGCTATTGCACGGCCCGTGTATTCGTAACCGCCGGCAATGGCTTTGCCCTCATCATGGTCATAAGCAGCAATGGGATAATCGATGTGATAAGCACTGTCATTTGCCGGCAGCGGGTAGATGGCATTGATATCTGCATACGGGTCTATTAAAAAGTTCCCTTCGCGTATGGGCCAGCCATAGTCATGTCCCGGCTTCGCCAGGTAGATCGATTCGATATCGTGCTGGCCGATATTATACACCAGCATCTGTTTTTTCCGGGTCCAGGAAATACGATGGGGGTTCCTGAAGCCATAACAATATATTTCTTTTAGTATGGTTGTGTCTGCGTCATGTACGAATGGGTTATCGGCCGGAATACCGTATTTTTTATTGCGGCTGTTGTTGCCTTTTGGATCTATGCGGATCACTGTTCCCCAAATGCGCGACTTGTGGTGCGGTAAAAACGGGTATCCGTTTTCTACGCTTCCGCCGTCGCCGGTGCATATATATAGCATGCCATAGTCATTGTCGCCCTCCTGCGCCCGGGAGTTGAAACAGATCTCCTGTACGCCATGTATATCGCCGACCATATTGACCCTGAGCAGTTCGCGGCCCTGCCCCGAGAAGACGGCATCACCAGGATGGTTAACCTTCCATTCCGTCAATACCCATTGCAGGGTAACCTTGATGGAATCGTTGTAGGCAAAGTCGGCAGGGGTCCGATTTGCCCGTTCCGTATGCGTGGTGTACAACAGCCCGTTCTTTTTAAACCCGGGATGGAAGGCGAAACTGCCGAAGCCCGAACCCAGGCCGGGCCTAGGAATGAAATAAGGTTCCAGCTTCGACATATCCATGTAAACGACCGGTTTGCTACCGATGACTTTATACAGCTTGCCATTCAGGTCCAGTATACAGAGATCGCCGGTACCGGGCTGCGCAGCGATCTTGGTGATCCTGGCCAGTGGCGCCTCTTTTGCCGAGGCTGGTATTTGCAGGAATGATTCGAGCTGAAGTGTGATACCGGCGCGCGGAATAGGGGGATACGGATCGGCAACAATATTGCTGTCTGTGGACTTGTTCGCGGCGAGTTGCTTTTGCGTATGTAAAAATGAAACAATCGACTGTATCTCCCGGTCGCCGAGGCTTTCAAAGCCAGGCATCATGGCTTTGTATTTCAGGTGCAGCTCCTGGGCGTGCTTATCGCCCGATGCAATGAGCGCTGCGGGATTCCTGACAAATTGGACAATCCACGATGCCGGTCGCTTTTCCGTGATGCCGGCCAACTGCGGCCCGATTCCGTCCTGGCGAAAATTATGACAGCTCCTGCAATTCTTCTCGAAAGACAGCGCACCCGCTGCAACGACGGTGGTATCTGTCGAAATGCTGTCTTTCTTTTCGGGTACCCCGCAACCGCTCTGCGCTGCGATCAACGCAGCCGGCAGCAGGCATGAAATGGCATGGATAAGCTTCATTGCGGTGTTGGTTTATAGGTTTCCCCGGCGGGGTTCCGCGGGCCAACACTGTCCATGCTTATGGGCCTGAAACCCAAACGAAGAGCGGGCGAATTGCCGAAGAGCGAGAAATTGCAATGATCCGCATCTGCAAACAGCGGATCTGCAAATACCGAATGCATATCGTTGCCCGCCTTTTGCCAGTCGCGCCAGTCGTATTTGTAAAAACGAACGCTGTCTGCCGGCAACTGCGGATTGTAAAATACGTTGTAATCCATGGTAAAAGTGCGGCTCCTGTTAACCATTCCGTTATTAGGCAGGTTGGGATTGACATAGTAATCGTAGTGCAGGGTATCCCAGTTGCCGTCCAGCAATTGCCCGTTTTTCCAATAGATGATATTGTTCTCGAAAAAAACCGACTGGTGTGATTCCGTTCGGGTTCTGTTCAGTTGCTGCAGCTTCCCGAATGCGAAAATATTGTTACGTACCACCAGCTCTTTTGCATAGTGGATATTATAGGCGGCAAATTTTGTATTGTACACGATATTGTTCTCTATCAGTATGCCCGACGAGCCCTCGTCGTTGTAAATACCCCATCCGCCATAGCTGTACGCATCCACATCGTGGATCAGGTTGTTTTGGATTTTGGTGCCGGGTGAAACCCCCAGCGTGTATACCGCTCCCATATCAGACAGCAGCCCTTTACCTATATTATAGATATGGTTGAACGCAACGATGTTGTTTTGACTGATGCTTTCTCCGTAACCCCATTCCCAGCCAACGGAAATGCCGGTATAATATCCATCGTGAATTTTATTGTGCGTATAATGATTGCTGAAAGCGTGCCGGGACAATATGCCGACCGCCGAGGCGTACCGGGTGCCGTAGTCGGCTATCTCGTTATCGCTGATGGTATTGTTGTGTGTGCGCAGCAACGGATGCTCCCTGACGCTGCCGCCGTTGATCTTGAAGCCGCCGCCGGCGAGATGGCTGATACTGTTGAACCGGAACGCATTGTTGCTGCTGCCCTCTCCTATATCGAATGCATAACCGCTTATGTTGCTGATGCTGCAATGGGTGAAACGGCAGTCCGACGCGGCTTTTAGCCATATGGCCGCCGGCACTTCCAGCGCGCCTTGTGCGTTGTTGACCTTGCCTGCCGGTAGCTGCATATTGGCATACCGGAACGACAGGTTTTCAAACCAGAGCTGCGTAACCGGGCTGCCTGACAGCGCATCGCCTTCGATGTCGATCAGCGCGCTGGCAAAAGGTACCGTTGCTTCCAGCGTGTTCATGTCTTCGCCGGGCAACGGGATATAGTAGATGCGCTTCGCTTTTGTATCGAGGTACCATTCTCCCGGGTCTTGCAGCCCCTCCCATACATTCTCCACCACGTACCGGGCGCCACCGGTGGTAAAATCATCCGAAAAAGCCTTTCCCGATGGATACCTGAAAGTGACGATATGCTCTTTTTTATGAACCGTGTCGATGGTTAAATGCGTGTCTGTCCAGAAGTGATATACGAGCAGCTCAACGTCGTGCAGGTTTTTCCAGCCTGGATTGATGTCATCACCGTTGTATTCAAACCGGCTGCTCGGCTTGTTATAGGGCGTGGCGCCGTCGGGAAGCCCCTTCACCCGGTAAAACCCGGTTTTCGGCAGCCTGGATCGCTGTCTTCTTTCACCGCCTACGAACAATTCGGCTGGGGCTGTATTTTTAAACAGCGATTCGTCCAGCGCGGCAAAAAAAATATTGCCTTTGAATTTTTTCCAGCCCGACAATCTTTTACCGCCGCTTATGATCACCTGCTGGCCAGGCGCGGCGCTGTATATGACCGGTGCGGTGGCTGTGCCGCCGTCGGCCGGTTCAAAACGGAGCGGTTCGCTGATTTCGTAGAGGCCACCGGCAATTTGTATGCGGATGGTATCACGCGGATGCAGGTTCCTGTAGGCACGAACTGCTGCTTTGGCTTTCCCGATGCTTGCAAAAGCCTGTTCAGCGCTGGTACCGGCGGCACGGTCGTTCCCGGTGGTTGAAACATACAATACTGCTTTCTGCGCCGGCAGGGAAAGTGCGAAGCAGCATAACAGGGCAGTCGTTGTAATTTTTATAGAAGCGAACACAAACTGTTTTTTAATTCCGGGCCATCGGGCCCTGCTTATTGCGTAATTCTTTTTTCCAGCTCCGCTACAGGCACGTTTATCTGTTTGCCTACCTGTACGCCATTGCGATAGGTGACCACTTTGATCGTAGCCACATCATCGGGCAAAGGAAATGGCTGGCTGTACTTCGGATAATATTCGTCGGGATTGGATTCGTCGAGTGAATAATGAATGTCCAGGCCGGGCAGCTCCGTTTCAATGACCGGCATCAACCTGCCCGAGGCGTCTTTTTTCGCGCTGATAATAGCATCGAACATACCACGGGAATATTTGATGTTGGCGATGTCGAACCGGCCGAAATTGCTTTCTACTTTTTTTGCAAAATGCAGCCAGTCTTTCCTGGCGGCGGGCGACCATACCGATTCTGCAATGGCCAGCGACCGGGGCCATAACATGAATTGCACGGTCCGCATATTGGGCACCTGCTCTGTCCACAGGTTTCCCTGTCCCCCTAAAATATAATCCGGATCGGCGCCTTCGGGTACAGGGTTGAACCGGTAGGTCTGGTTCAGCCTTAACTTGTCGTACACCGGCGGGTCAACCAATGAATCGCTTTGGAAGTAGTCGAGGTAGGTGTACATCAATGGTGTCATCACCACATCGTGCTTCAGCTTGCTGGCCTCAACGCCCCAGGATTCATCGCGGTATGCCATCACGGTGGCAGATGGCGGTAACCCGCCGTCGATGATCTCGTTCCAGCCCATGAATTTCTTTCCATGCGATTCCACGATCTTTTCCACCCTTTTTGAAAAATAGCTTTGCACCTCATTGATGTCTTTCAGGTGTTCCCGTTTGATGAGCTGCTGTACGGAGTCGCTGGCTTCCCAGAAATTTTTGGCGCATTCATCACCGCCCATGTGGATGTATTCAAAAGGAAAAAGTGCCGCTACTTCTTCCACCACCTTGTCAATGAAGATATAGGTGGACTCCTTGCCGGGGCACAACATCACTTCCTTAACGGCGACCGGCCAGTTGATGAATTGCACACCATCGAAAACAGTTATCGGGTTACCCGTGCAGCAAAGTTCGGGGTAAGATGCGATGGCTGCCCGGCTGTGGCCCGGCACGTCGATCTCCGGCATCACGTTTACAAACCTGTTTGCCGCATATTGAACAATGTCTTTTATATCTGCTGCCGTATAGAAGCCGCCGTGGGTCTTGGGTTCGTTGGGGTCGACCGACTTGGTATTCCCCCATTTACCCAGCCTTTTTCCGCGAAAAGCACCCACCCTGGTGAGGTTGGGGTAGGACTTGATCTCGACCCGCCAGCCCTCGTCGTCTGTCAGGTGCAGGTGCAGGATATTGTATTTATACGGCACCATCTCGTCGATGAATTGCTTCACCTCCTGCACGGTAAAGAAATTTCTTGCCACGTCCAGCATCAGTCCGCGCCA
>JBDHYM010000131.1:0-8943 GCA_039811405.1 Flavihumibacter sp.
GCTACTAAGTAAGAAATTTTCATGATTGGTATTTTAGTTGAGTGTTTGTACAAATGTAGCGGTTCATCCCCAACTGCCGCCTATTTTTGCGGGGTCCGGTTGGCTTGTTTCTCCGGTATTTACAGCACCAGCACGCCGTTGGCGACAAATACGGTTTCCCTTTTCGGCGCTTTGATTTTTGAAATTTCGGCTTTGCTTTTACCGGCATCTTTGGCGTAGTGCTTCAGTTGCTTTACCGATGTTTCGGTAACCGTCGCCTCTCCGTCAAGCACCACTTCCTTGCCCACGATGTCTTTCGGCATAAAGAAGCCATAGTCCTTGAACTTGACCATGATGGGGTCGCCCTGACCGGTTTCCAGTTTCATCCAGCAGCCCATCTTCTGGCATACGTCGGTCACTTTGCCCGTTACCTTGCCGGTAAACTGACCGTTATTGATCTTTGACGATAAGGCGGTGGCGGGGATGGCGTTGTCGGCAGTGGCGCCGGCGCCATAGGTTACGCCTGCGGTGGCGGAAACCGGGTCCTGGGCCAGGGCCGAGCCTGAAATGGCGGCTATCAGCACCAGGGTGGCAAGTAGTTTCATTCGACTGGTTTATATAAGTGATGTATTGATGTGTAAAGGTCATACTTGTTAGCGATTTCCAGGTGCTTTTAATGCGATTCTAACAAATAAGCTGCCTGCGGCATTTCCCACCGTTTTTTAACGGTAAATTTTTTAGTGAAAAAATGCTAAATAGTTTAGTGTTGATATCAATTTGCCGCCTATCTTTGTTCCGGAAATATATTTGACCCATAACAACATAAAACAACCTATATGTCGAACGCAGAGAAATTAAAAGCGCTGAAGTTGACCATTGACAAAATCGACAAAGACTTTGGCAAGGGATCGGTGATGATGATGAACGAGCGGTCAACCGAAGCGCAGGAAGTGGTTTCTTCCGGATCGCTGGGCCTGGATGTGGCCTTAGGGATCGGCGGATTCCCGAAGGGAAGGATCATCGAAATATACGGACCGGAAGCTTCGGGTAAAACCACGGTGGCGATTCATGCCATTGCCGAAGCCCAGAAAAAAGGGGGCATTTGCGCCATTATCGATGCCGAACATGCCTTTGACAGCAATTATGCCCAGCGCCTGGGCGTGGATGTCGACAGCCTGCTGATCTCGCAACCCGATTACGGCGAGCAGGGGCTTGAAATTGCCGATCGCCTGATCTTATCGGGAGCGGTCGATGTGGTAGTGATAGACTCTGTAGCCGCGCTGGTTCCCAAAGGGGAACTGGAAGGAGAGATGGGCGACAGCAAAATGGGACTGCAGGCCCGTCTCATGAGCCAGGCTCTCCGCAAGCTGACCGCCACCATCAATAAAACCAATACGGTTTGCATTTTTATCAACCAGTTGCGCGAGAAAATAGGCGTTATGTTCGGCAACCCCGAAACCACTACCGGCGGTAATGCGCTTAAGTTTTATTCGTCGGTTCGCCTCGATATCCGCCGGATGACCCAGATCAAGGACGGCGACGAAGCCATCGGTAACCGGGTAAAGGTGAAAGTGGTGAAGAACAAAGTAGCCCCGCCCTTCCGTACGGCTGAATTCGATATTATATTCGGCGAGGGCATTTCTAAAGTGGGTGAGATCATCGACATGGGCGTTGACCTGGGCATAGTACAGAAAAGCGGCTCATGGTTCAGCTACAATGGCGACAAGCTGGGGCAGGGGCGTGATGCCGTGAAGCAATTGCTTCGCGATAATCCTGAGCTGCAGGCAGAGCTGGAAACAAAGATCAGGGAGAAGATCAAGGAAATGCAGGCCGGTTAAAGAAGCGCCCGGCCGGCGAAGAGCGCCGGCCGCTGTATCAGAACCGGAGTATCTTCAGTCGTACAGTTTCAATACGGGTATCTGACACCGCCAGTATTTCAAATTCATAGTCGTCTATGATAATGCGCTCTCTGACCTTGGGAATGGTTTCGTAGTGGTGGATGATATAGCCCGACAGGGTTTCCAGTTCATCCTGCTCGAATTGCAGACCGTATTTATTGCGGAGATAGTCAAGCTCCAGCCGACCGGAGAAAATATATTCCGTATCGCTGACCCTTTTCTCTTCCAGTTCAACGGTGTCGTGCTCATCTTCGATCTCACCGAAAATCTCCTCCAGCAGGTCTTCCATCGTGATGATCCCGGCAGTACCCCCGAATTCATCCACCACCCAGGCCATGCTTTTGCGCTCACGGCTGAATTTGCTGATCAGGTCGGTGGCATTCATGCTTTCAGGCACGGCAGGGATGGGCAGCATTACCGATCGGATATCAGACGGGTGCTTGAACATATCCAGTTGATGGACATAACCCACGATGTGGTCGATATTGCCTTCGTACACCACCAGGCGGCTTAGCTTGGTATCGCCAAATTTGTCCACCACCGTAGCGATAGGGGTATCGATATCAATACCTTCTATTTCCTTACGCGGTATCAGGCACTGGCGAACTTTTACTGTTGACAGTGACAGGGCGTTTTCGAAAAGATTGGGACTGGAATCGGTGCCTTCGCTGTCTTTTTCACTGCCGTTTTGCTGGAAGAATGCTTCCAGGTCGGCCCTGACAAATGCATCACGGCGTTCATTCAGCCGGATATTGAACAGGTATTTCAGTATCCATTCTGCAATAGAAACGAACAGCAGCGCAATGGGCAGGAATAGCTGGTAGAAAAAATTCATGATGCTGGCCACGGCGCTGCTCAGCAACCATTCGTTGCGTGCCCGGAACACCGCCCGCGGTATGAATTCGCCGAATACCAGGAAGATCAGTGAAGCCAGGCCTATTTCAACGATCAAATGGATCAGGTTGGCATAAGCCTCGGGAACGCCCTTGCGCTCCACCCACAACCAAACCGGTTCCAGGAAGCTGCCGATCATAAGACCGTAGACCACCAGGAAGATATTGAAGCCGATCAGCACCACCCCGATAAAATTGGACGGCCGGTCGAGGAACTGGCTCACCAGCAGACCACCCGTTTTACCCTGCTTCTTGCGCAGCTCGACCGACAGCCGGTTGATGGTGGAAAATGCCGCCTGTATGCCCGCGAAGAAACCCGTGAGCAGTAAAAAGACGATGATCAATCCAAAAGAATTGAGATTCTGCGACATGATACGAATATAGCGGATTTTGGGTACTATGAAGAGGCTGGAAGCCAGGGTGCTCAGGCAGGTCTCGACAGGAAGCCGATGATCAGCGCCGCTGCCTCCGTACGCGCCTTTTCCAGGTTGTCGTTGGTGATCACATGATCGAAATGTTCTTTAAAAGAGATCTCATAGCTGGCTTTGTTCACCCGCGCCGCCAGGCTTTCGGCGGTTTCGGTTCCCCGGCCTTCCAGCCGCCGTTTCAGTTCGTCCACACTGGGTGGCTGAATAAAAATCGAGATTGTATTGTGGGGATATTGCTTCTGTACATGAATGGCGCCTTTGACATCGATATCCAGTATGGGCACTTGTTTATTCGACCAGATCCGCTCCATCTCCGATTTCAGGGTGCCGTAGTAATTACCCTGGTACACCATTTCCCATTCCATGAAATCGTTGTTCCGGATATGTTCGCGGAATTCGGCTTCAGACATGAAATAGTAGTCCACCCCATTCTTTTCTTCCCCCCTCGGCTGGCGGGTAGCCGCGGAGATTGAAAAGGCCAGTTGCGGGTATTGTTCGATCAGGTAACGGGTGATCGAGGTTTTACCGGCGCCCGATGGTGCGGTAATGACAATGATTTTCTTATTCGTATATAACATCAGATGCGTTTAATATCCGCGCCCAGGGCCAGCAGCCGCTGGTCGATGTACTGGTAACCACGATCGATCTGTTCGATATTCTGAATAACGCTTTTCCCTTCCGCGCTCAGGGCAGCGATCAGCAGGGAAACGCCAGCCCGGATATCGGGGCTCGACATCGTAATGCCGCGAAGCCGCTGTTCCCGGCCCAGCCCGATCACCGCGGCGCGGTGCGGGTCGCATAAAATGATCTGGGCGCCCATATCGATCAGCTTATCGACGAAGAACAGCCGGCTTTCAAACATCTTCTGGTGAACCAGCACCGAGCCCCGCGCCTGGGTGGCTACTACCAGCACAATACTCAGGAGATCGGGCGTGAACCCCGGCCAGGGATGGTCTGAAATGGTAAGCACCGACCCATCGAGAAAGGTCTGGATCTCATACACCCGTTGTTCGGGTATCACGATGTCGTCGCCTTCAAAGGCCATGGCAATGCCAAGCTGCCTGAATTTATCGGGAATGATACCGAGGTGCTCAACGCCCGCGCCCTGTATGCGGATATTGCTCTGGGTCATAGCCGCAAGGCCGATGAACGACCCCACTTCGATCATATCGGGCAGCATCTGGTGCCGGGTGCCGCCCAGTGATTCCACACCCTCGATCACCAGCATATTACTGCCAATACCGCTGATCCGGGCACCCATCCGGTTCAGCATTTTGCATAACTGCTGCAGGTAGGGTTCGCAGGCGGCATTGTAAATGGTAGTGGTGCCTTTTGCCAGCACGGCCGCCATCACGATATTGGCGGTGCCGGTAACCGACGGCTCGTCGAGCAGCATATATGCGCCGCGCAATTCGGGGGCGCTGAGCCGGAAGAAACCATCTTCGGGATGATAGTCGAATTGTGCCCCCAGCTTTTCGAAACCGGTGATATGGGTATCGAGGCGGCGGCGGCCGATCTTGTCCCCGCCGGGCCTGGGCACATAGGCCATGTTGAAACGGGCCAGCAGGGGACCCGCCAGCATAACCGATCCGCGCAGGCGACCGCTTTTCTGGCGGAACGCGGCAGAGTGCAGGTAATCGATATTGACATCGTTCGCCCTGAAAACCGCGGTATGCCGGTCGGTTCTGTGTACCGATACACCGATATCGGCCAATAATTCTATCAGCAGGTTTACGTCGACTATATCGGGGATATTACCGATCACCACTTCTTCGGGCGTCAGCAATACGGCGCTGAGAATCTGCAACGCTTCGTTTTTGGCGCCCTGGGGAATAATTGTACCCGACAATTTCTTGCCGCCCCTTACTTCGAAACTGTTCACTTGAAGCGTTTCTTGTTGAACTTGTTATTACGGTTGCCGCCGTTGTTATTGTTGTTGTTACGGTTGTCGTTGTTGCGGTTATTGCCGTTGTTGTTATTGTTCCGTTGCTGAAATTTCTGCGGGCGCTTACCGCTGTTATTACCGCGGAAATCGCGCTGGTTGTCGTTCTGGCGGAAAGCTTTTACATACGGCGTATTGGTAAACTCCAGTTGTCCGCGGGTCATATTGCTTAGCTCGCCCTGTATCGCGTCGTCGTGTACGATCTCCTTGTGCCAGTTGCTGTAAGCGAGCTTCATGTAATAAGCAACCGCGTTGGCCAGTCCCTGTTTCTTTTCAGGATTCTCTTCATTCAGGGCCTTGTTGATCACCGTTTCGAGGTTGCGGCCCAGGTGAGAGAACCGCGGATAGCCTTTGGGATAACGCAGCGGGGTAGGTTTGGCTTTCAGGGTTTCACGGGTGGGGATGGGGTAAGGCGATTCTACCTCCAGTTGAAAATCGGAGATAAGGAAAAGATGATCCCAGAGCATGTGCCTGAAATCTTCCACGTTTTTCAGGTGCGGGTTCAAGAAACCCATCAGCTCGATAACGGTACGCGCATTTTTCTGGCGCTTCTCCTTGTCCTCGATGGTCAGGGTGTATTCGATCATCCGCTGGATATGGCGGCCATACTCGCGCATGATGAGATGGTTTCTCGATGTATTATATTCCATTCGTTGGATTTGCTTCTTTGCAAATGTACAGCAGCCATTCAGGAAAAAGAAGCAATTTGCAGCCTGTCTTACCGCCATGCCCGCTATTGTATATTATATTGACCCTTTCCTGGCCGAAAATATCTCGTATGAGCAGGAAATGCTTTCCAACGCCCTGAGCGACCTGGCCGCCCGCCTGCCGCACTACAAGCATTACATACTGAGCTTTTCACCGCAGTTGGAAATAGAGGCCGACGAGCATTTGCAATTGTTGCGGCTGCCCCTGCCGCGCCTTTCCCTGCGCAGCCCCGTGCAGAACAGGGCCCGCGCTTTCGCCCGCTGGAAAGCAGGGCGGCGGGATGTGCTGCTGGTGCAGTTCTCGCCGGCCGACTGGCTGGAAAGCGACCAGGGAAAGACCCTGCTGATCAGCGGGGCCGATCACCTGCTGGCAACAAATGCCCAGAAAACAGGTTGGACATCAGCCAGTTGTGTGATAGTGCCGGGTGAATACGACCGGGCAAGGATACTGGAAAAAGTGCCAGCGCTCGCCGACCTGTTATCAGTCATATCCCCGGCCCTGGAAGAAAAGGTAGAGTCGCTGGGTTGGGCCGGGCAGGAGCAGATCAAGATCAAATACACCGGTGGGCGCGATTATCTCCTTTTCATCGGCCCCCTTTCTGAAGAAGCGGGCATCATTCACCTCATGAAAGCATATTCCCTGTTCAAGAACTGGCTGCTGACGGGCATGCCACTGGTGCTGGCGGGACAACCTACCGAAGACACCCCCTTACTGGAAAAACGGATAGCCTCCTACAAGTACAAAAACGATGTGCTGCTGTACACGGATATCGACATCCCCGACCTGCAGTCGCTCACCGCCGGCGCCTATATGCTGGTATATCCGAAAGCAACGGGCCACGACTATCCCATTCGGTGGGCATTCAGCGCCGGCACCGCCGTGGTGGCAGCCGACGACTCGCGCCTGCTTGAATGGGCAGGTGATGCGGTGGAAAAACTGGACCCGGCCGATATCAACCTGCTGGCCAACAGCATGATGGTGTTGTACAAAGACGAACAAACCCGCAGCCGGCTGGCCGAAAAAGGGCGCGAACTGGCGGCAAAACTATCGCGCGATACCACTCTCGATGCCTATGCGGCTGCTATTCAGCAGCTTCTGCCCCAGAATGGTTAAATTTGCCCCACAATAACTCCCTATGCAGGAATCGCGCATTACGATCGACGTTCAGTTGGATCCCGATAAAGTACCGTCCCGAATCAGTTGGCAGGCCTCTGGCAGCACCGCCGAAGAAGCACAAAAGGCCAAGGCCATGCTGCTGGCTTTCTGGGACAATACAGACAAGACGGCCCTTCGCATTGACCTGTGGACCAAAGAAATGATGGTCGACGAGATGGCCGATTTCTTTTACCAGACCCTGATGACCATGGCCGATACCTATATGCGCGCTACCCGGAATGAAGAAATGGTGCAGGACATGAAGACCTTTGCCAAAGATTTTTACGCAAAATTCAGGGCGCAACAACTGAAAGAAAACGCTGCCAAATAAAACCAGTTCATATGTCACTCGAAGAAAAAATAATGGCGGAGATGAAAGAAGCCATGAAGGCCCGCAACGAGGCAGCCTTACGCGGTCTCCGCGCCATCAAGGCCGAGATCATCAAGGCAAAAACAGAACCCGGCGCCAACGGTCAGGTATCTGCGGAAGCAGAAAGCAAATTGCTGCAGAAAATGATGAAGCAGCGCCGTGATTCACTGGACATATTCAAACAGCAGAACCGCGCCGACCTCGCTGCCAAAGAAGAAGAAGAAATGGCGGTGATTGAAAAATTCCTGCCGAAGCAGCTCGACGAAGCCGACCTGAAAGCGGCCGTGGAAGCCATTATTGCCGAAACCGGCGCCACAGGCCCGGGTGACCTGGGCCGCGTGATGGGCGTGGCCAGCAAGAAGCTCGCAGCACAGGCAGATGGCAAAGCCATCAGCGCCCTGGTAAAAACCTTATTGAATAACTGATGCTGGTTGATATCATCACCATCGCCTTGCTGCTGCTGGCACTGTATAAAGGCTGGCGCCGCGGGCTGATCGTTGCGGTGTTGTCGTTCCTGGCGCTGGTGCTGGGCGTAATCGCCGCCCTGAAGCTGAGCGCGGTGACTGCCCGGTGGCTGGAAGGATCGGTAAACGTGTCGGCCAAATGGATGCCCGTACTTGCTTTTTTGGTGGTATTCATTGCCGTGGTGGTGGTAGTCAACATCATTGCAAAGATGCTGGAGCATACGGCAGAAATGCTGTTGCTGGGCGGATTGAACAAAGTGGGCGGCATTTTATTATATAGCCTGGGGTACATGATCTGCTGGAGCATTTTGCTGTTCTATATCGGCAAGACCAACCTGATCACCGCAAAGACCCTGGAAAACTCTTTCAGCTATCCGCTGATCGCCCCATGGGGACCTTATCTTACAGAGGCAATAGGGAAGGCGATACCGGCGTTGAAAGATATGTTTGCCGACCTCAGTCGATTTTTTGGCCTATTTTAGCATATCATTGGGCATATTTTTTTGAGAACAGATGCAGTACGAAATCAAACAGTTGGATAAATTCAGGTACATCGAAGAAGGGGAAGGCGAACCATTGGTTTTGTTGCATGGCTTGTTTGGTGCATTGAGCAATTTTCGCGACCTGATCGAGTATTTCCGCCCCCACTATAAAGTAGTGGTGCCGATGCTGCCCCTGTTTGACCTGGATATTCTGCATACGTCGGTAAGCGGCCTGCAGAAATACGTACACAAGTTCATTGAAGCCAAAGACTTCCGGAATATTCATTTGCTGGGTAATTCCCTTGGCGGCCATGTGGCCCTGGTGCATGTGCTGAAGCATCCCGAGCGCATCCGCAGCCTGATCCTGACCGGCAGCTCCGGCCTCTTTGAAAACGGCATGGGTGACACCTACCCCAAGCGGGGCGATTATGAATATATCCGGAAAAAAACGGAGCTGACCTTTTACGATCCGAAGATGGCAACCAAAGAACTGGTAGATGAAGTGTACGATATCACCACCAGCCGCCTCAAAGTCATCAAGATCATAGCGCTGGCGAAAAGCGCCATCCGCAATAACCTGGGCGAAGAGCTGAGCCAGATCAAGCAACCCACCCTGCTGGTTTG
>JBDHYM010000132.1:0-8869 GCA_039811405.1 Flavihumibacter sp.
CCCGAGCGAACTTCGATGTGCTCCATAAAATAACGGCCCACCACATCGTATTGATTGCCAAGTCCGCGGCTTTGCTGTGTATTGGCGGCCAGCAGCATACGGGCATTTTGCATGGCGCCTCCCGCCAGCACAAAATGCCGGGCTTTGACGGTATAAGATTTCCCCTCCAGGTTGCGTACTTCCATTTCAGTGACCAGTTCTCCGTCGGGGGCGGTAATGATATTGGTCACATTGGCGAAAGTGTAGAGATGGATATTGGGTGCGCCGACGATGGCATCGCGGTATTTTTTTCCGAAGCGTGTAGGCGGGCTGATTTTCCAGATCTTATCCCAGAGGAAATCATTGTCGGGGAAGAGCTGCCTGAAATTGGGTTTGTTATCGAGCCAGTAGTCGACCGACCATTGATAAGGGCCCAGCTCCACCAGCTCGTGAGCTTTGGGGTAGAAGGCTTCCAGGTCGGTAGGCGATATGGGCCAGCCGCTGTCGGCTACCCACGGTCTTGCCTCAAAATCAATGGGATCCAGCTTCGAGCAGAAGCCACCCCAGTGGTTGGACGTGCCGCCGAAATAATGGAGGCGCGTAGATTTGAGTGGATAATAGGGGAGGCCCGTGTTTTCGCCTTTATATGAATCCTGCACGGCATCATCGTATTCGAAGCCGCCCGATTCCAGCAGCACTATATTTTCTTTCTTGCCGACCCAGTCAAGCGCCATGCTGATACCCGCGGGACCGGCGCCTACGATACAGATATCGGCTTCGATAGTGGCCTTATTTTCCAGCTCCCTGGCGTCGATGTGCATATTACGGCGTTTGCGGGTGATTCAGAAAATAGAGCGCAGCGACCCGGCAATCGGTTTCCGTAAGCACCCAGCCATCGGTGATCACGGTATCGAAGCGGGCAAACTCCGACTGGCTTTTTGACCGGATAAAGCTGATTAATTGCCGCGGGCTGGCCGTATCGTACCGGGGAAGCCGGCTGCCTTCCAGCAGCTTTGCTTTCAGGGCGGCGGCGTTTTTTTCAGCAGGGTGTTTTTCAATCCATTGTTTACCAATGGTCAGCAGGGCTTTGTTGCCGCAGAGCTCGATCAGTTCGTCTTCGGGACCGGCGGCGTCTGTTTTAAGGAGATTGCTGTAATTGAAAACGAGCGCGGGGGCGCCAATGGCTGCAGCGCCCATGGCCAGCCACCGGATGAACTTCCTTCGTTTCAGGGTATAGGGATGGTCGGTAAGATTACCCATGGCGAACAAAATACTCAATAAAATCTTTTTTCAAAATACCACAACGGGATTATACCTGGTAGTTTTCCGATTAATAGATGATTATCATGTTTTTATACCCGTATATTTTCTATGGATTATTTTTTGCGGTAATTTTCAAACATGACTGCAAAGAAATTTAAATTTGATTAAAACCACCACCGGGAAAAGTCCCGGGTGTTTGCATTTCGCGCTTTTTTATATTAGTTTCACCGCCGGTTTCCGACCTATATCCTGCCCGATTAACCCCCCAATTTTTCCTGGTGTCTGATTTGTTTGCCGGATTTGATTTCCATATCCCTGAATTGCCGTGCTCGAACCTCATTAGAAACTTACAAAAGGGAATATGAAGATGTTTACTCTCTATTGGCGCGACAGAATGGTGCGGGCGTCGCTGTTTTTGTTCTTTTGCTTTTTATTTTTGGGCACCCTTGTTAGGGCAAAGGGGGCTGACGGATATTTTGCCTCAACCACGATCACAGGTGTAACACCGGGTGGCGCATTGCGGCTGGGCATCCCATTTACGGTTCATGGAACTTATACAGGACCTGCCGACAGCGTGCAGATTTCGCTAAGCCTCGATGCCGGTTTGCCTTTCGATTATAGCGTGGACGCTGCTTCGGGCTACCGCGGGGTTACCATTACCGGTGCTGGTACCTGGGAGTTCACGTACACACCCACCCATCCCGGAACCATATTATTGCGAAGCAGGGCCCGGGAAGGCGGCACCTGGGGACCGGTATCTACTTATTCGGTAACGGTTGCTGAAAATCCGTCAACGGAGTTTGCGCCGGGCGGTCCCATTCTTGTTGTGTATGATCCCTCAGACTATTTCGGTCAATACACGGCAGAGATGCTCAGAAACGAAGGGTTGAAGTCTTTTGCCATGACCCCCATTGGATCGATGAATGTCGGCGATTATGAGTTGACGAAATACGACGTGGTCATACTTGCCAGGATAGCCTCGCTTACCCAACCCCAGGCAGACGCACTGCACAGTTTTGTTGTCAATAATGGCGGTAGCCTTATTGCCTATAGGCCACACCAGCGATTGAATGGCCTGATGGGTATTACCGGGCGGACCGACAACGCCCGTTCGAACCAATACCTCCAGGTGGTTACGACGGCGGGTACGCCCGGAGCCGGCATTGTTGATGAAACCATGCAGTTTCACGATGTAGCCGATAACTATTCCATTGGCGGAGATGCGACTGCGATCGCCTATTTCCACGCTGGCGCAGGAGGAACGCACGAGAACCCGGCTATTACGCAACGCGTGTATGAGTCGGGTGGCCGGGCGATTGCATTCGCCTACGACCTGAACCGGTCGATCGTGTTCACCCGGCAGGGTAACCTCGATTGGAAGTACCAGGCGCGTACGCCTGCCCCGCCAGGTTGGCCGGTCAACTGGCCTATTCGCGCAAACGATATGTTTTACGGGAACATGGCAGGTGACCCCCAGCCCGACTGGATCGATTTGAACAAGATTCAGCTCCCACAGGCCGATGAACAGCAGCGACTGCTGGCCAACCTTATCCTGCTGGCCAACTATCACCGGAAGCCATTGCCGAAATTCTGGTATTTCCCGCGCAGGGTCAAGAGTGTTTTCGTGATGACAGGCGATGACCATTCGAGGCAGGCATATCTGCCCAATGACCCAAGCTATGTTGAATCGCTGACCGGGGCTTATTTTAATCTGTTCAAGCAAAGAACGCCTGCGGGTTTTGATAACCCCGAAGGCGTGGCAGACTGGCGGGCGATCCGTGGCACCTCCTATCTTTATGACGATTCCTATCATACCAACGACAGTGTGGTGTACTACTCCAACCAGGGGTTTGAATTGAGCACCCATTTTCAAAGCGACCATTTGAATCTGCCCGACCAGATCATTCCGTTTTGGATGAATACGCAATTATCAGATCTTAGAACCCATAATCCGTCGATTGAGCCGTATAGTACCGAGCGGACCCACGCCATCGTGTGGACGGGCTGGGCCCATTTTCCGCGCATTTCGAAAGAACGCTACGGTATTCGTCTCGATGTGAACTACTATCATTTCCCGCCCAGTTGGATTGGAAAAGATGCACCCGGAGGGGAGAGGAATGGCTTCATGACCGGATCTGCCATGCCCATGCGATTCGCCGACTCCAATGGTGTCTTGATTAATTCTTACCAGGTGCTTACGCACATAACCGATGAATCAGGTCAAACTTTCCCCAAAGCCGCCAATGATGTGATGGCCGGTATCAACAGGGGTTTCTATGGCGCCTATTGTATTAACTGGCATACCGATAACCATGATATGAGCGGTGCAAATGCCATGATTGACGTTGCCCTGGCGAATAATATTCCGATTGTTTCGTCCCGGCAGTTGCTGAACTGGCTGGATGCCAAAGAAACCACCAATTTCAATTCCCTCGCATGGTCGGGTAATGTACTTACTTTCAATATTACCGGCGGTGTAAGAAACCTTAACCTGATGCTGCCAGACAAACTGGAAGGCAACCTTCAGTTAATTGAGGTTAGAAGGAATGGAGCGCCGGTGTCCATTACGAGAGATATTATCGCCGGTATTGAGTACGGCTTTGTGGATGCAGAACCAGGTTCCTATGCCGCCGTGTACGGACTTCCGGACTGTGATCCCATGGACCCGGTTCTGTCGACCGACAAAACCCTGCTCTGCCCCGGTGAGGAAGCACATCTCACTATCACCACATCCAGCAACGATGGTCCCTTCACCGTTGTGATAAACGGAATTACTTATACCAACGTAAGTTCCGGCATCCCCTTTGCCTCCATTCAGGCTTCTTCAGGCGTTCAGGAACATATTTTCAATGGAACTCCCGCGCCGCCGGTCGATGAGGATGCCGATGAGGTCGAACTCGGCGTCAAATTTACAGTGGATGGTGCCGGCGTAATTGAAGGCATTCGGTTTATGCCGGGTGGCGCCGTGGTACCGGGTGGCAGAACGGTTACGCTGTGGGACGGTGCCGGTAATATTATTGGAAGCGGCACTTCGCAGAATGAAACCATGAACGGCTGGCAGAACGTGCTCTTTGCCAGTTCTGTTGCGGTAGGGCCGGGCCAGACATACACTGCCTCGATGCACGTACCTGGCAATATCAGGTATAGCTATGGCTCCGGCGGCGACGGATTTGGCAGCCCGCGCACCAACGGGTCGATTAGTGTTCCGGCCAACGGCGGTGTTTTTAGGTATGGCCCCATTGCACTGCCTACGCAGGTCTTTAACGGTACCAATTATTGGGTGGACGTTATGTACCGGAAATCAATCCCCGGCGGAGCCACTACCTATCCCTTAACCAGCATCACCAATAACGAAGGCTGTACCGAGCTGGTATCAGACCAGGCGGTGACCATTACCATCGATCCCAACTGTACCGTTACGCCCGTGAAATTCTCCAGCTTTACCGGAGAAGCGCAGTACAACAACGCTGTGCTGCACTGGACCACCGCCATGGAGGTAAACAGCGCATATTTTGAAGTGCAGAGAAGCGCCGACGGACAAAAATTCGTTCCCGTAGGCCGCGTTCAGGCTGCCGGTAACAGCTCGCTGCCCCTGCGGTACAATTTTACCGATCCGGATCTCGGCCGGCAACGTTATTTCTATCGCCTGAAGCAGGTGGATATCGATGGAAAATTCATCTACTCGTCGACCATCTCGGTAGTGATAGGCACGGGACATGAGTTCCTGCTGATGCAGAACAACCCTAACCCGGTATCGGGCAGTTCTGTGATCACCTATGTGGTGCCGGTCAATACCCAGTTGCGCCTGGCGCTGTACGATAACACCGGACGGATGCTCAAGGTGCTTGCCCAGGGCGCTCACCAGCCCGGTACCTATCGTGTAACGGTCAGCAAAGGCCAGTTGTCTGCCGGTATTTATTATTACCGGCTCGATGCCAGCCAAACCAGTCTCATCAAGAAAATGATGATCCGGTAGCCGCCGGCTCCGGGCAACGATCATCAACGCGCTTATAAAACGCCGTTTCCCGAAAGGAAGCGGCGTTTTTTGCTAACACCCGTTAGTGTTTTTTATTATTTTTGATCCTTAAATGATCGCATGCAGTTTATACTGACCGAAGAACAGGAGATGATCCGCCAGGCGGCGCGCGACTTTGCGCGGCAGCAATGCCTGCCCGGTGTTATTGAAAGAGATGAAAAACAGGCTTTCCCGCGCGAGCAGGTCCTTCAATTGGCCGAACTGGGCTTTATGGGTATGATGGTTGATCCCGCCTACGGCGGATCGGGGCTCGATACCATCAGTTATGTGCTGGCCATGGAAGAGATCAGCAAGATCGATGCCAGCGTCAGCGTATGCATGAGCGTTAACAACAGCCTGGTTTGCTGGGGACTGGAAGCCTATGGCTCAGAGGCCCAGAAACAACAGTACCTGGTGCCGCTGGCGCAGGGCCGCAAGAACGGTGAGCTTTATATCGGCGCTTTCCTGCTGAGCGAGCCCGAAGCAGGCAGCGATGCTACCTCACAGCATACCACTGCCCTCGATAAAGGTGATTACTATCTGCTGAATGGCGTCAAGAACTGGATTACCAACGGCTCGTCGGCTTCGGTGTACCTGGTGATCGCGCAAACCGACGGTACCCTCGGCTCGCATGGCATCAATGCATTTATCGTGGAGAAAAATACGCCCGGCATCGTAGTGGGCGCCAAGGAAAATAAAATGGGGATCAGGGGAAGCGACACCCACAGCATTTCCTTCAGCGATGTAAAAGTGCCAAAAGAAAATCGCATTGGCGACGAAGGCTTCGGTTTCAAGTTTGCCATGAAAACCCTCGCGGGCGGCAGGATCGGCATCGCCTCGCAGGCCCTGGGCATTGCCAGTGGCGCCTACGAGCTGGCGCTCGGCTATTCAAAACAACGCAAGGCATTCGGCAAAGAGATCATGAACCACCAGGCCATCCAGTTCAAGCTGGCCGATATGGCCACCCGCGTGGAAGCAGCACGGCTGATGTGCCTGAAAGCCGCCTGGGAGAAAGATAACGGTCTCGACTATACGCTGAGCAGCTCCATGGCCAAGGTATTTGCTTCAGAAGCCGCGATGTGGGTAACCACCGAAGCGGTGCAGGTGCACGGCGGTTATGGTTATGTGAAAGAATACCATGTAGAGCGGCTCATGCGCGACGCCAAGATCACCCAGATATACGAAGGCACTTCTGAAGTGCAGCGGATCGTTATAGGCCGGTCGGTGCTGAAAGACTAGTGCCAGTCTTCGTGATAAACAAATTTCGGCATCTGCCAGCCGAAGCGAATGGCGAGCAATCTCAGGGTAAGTCCGCAGCCGCAGGCAAGAACGGTTGCATAGTGTATGGATAAGCCCGCATGTTCAAACAACAGGTAAAGGACGCCGGTAACAACGGCAGCGCCCGCATAAATCTCTTTTCGGAAGAGCAGTGGAATATCGTTGCATAAAATATCCCGCAATACACCTCCTGCGCAGCCGGTGATGACACCACTCAATGCAACGATCGATGCTGGCAGTTGTATCTCCTGGGCAACCCGGCATCCGATAATGGTGAATACTACCAGGCCGATGGCATCGAGCACCAGGAAAATTGTTTTGAGCTTTTTCATATAGCGTGCCGTGAAACCGGTAACCACGGCGGCGCCCGCCGTGATCAGCAGGTATTCAGGATGCTCCACCCAGCTCATGGGATAGTGGCCGAAAAGAATATTTCGCATCGTGCCGCCACCCAATGCAGTAACCCAGGCGATGATAATAACGCCCACCCAATCCATTTCCCGCCGGCCGGCGGCCAGGGTGGCCGACATGGCTTCGGCAATGATGGCGATGATATAAAGTACATGCAGCATTTAATGAAGTTAAATAATAGCTTTGTATATGTCTATAGATGCAGGTGCTTATAACAGGCTTTTTTCCGAGTGCGCAGCAAAAGGAGCCACCCTGGTGGCCGTCAGTAAAACCAAGCCGGTGGCTGATATACAGGAGCTGTACCAGGCGGGGCAGCGTGATTTTGGCGAGAACTATGTGCAGGAACTGCTTGAAAAGCAACCGCAATTGCCTGCCGATATCCGCTGGCATTTTATCGGGCACCTGCAATCGAACAAAGTAAAACAGTTGGCGCCTTTCGTTCACCTGATCCATGGTGTGGACAGCCCGAAGCTGCTGCAGGAAATAAGCAGGCAGGGCAAAAAAACGGGCCTGCCGATACGGTGCCTTTTACAGGTGCACATCGCCCGGGAAGAAACCAAATTCGGGTTTGATGAAGCTGGCCTGGAATCGCTCTGGCGGGAGCGAAACGAGTTCCCCGAAAAATTCGACCATGCGATGGTGGCGGGTTTCATGGGCATGGCCAGCTTCACCGATAACAGCAGCCAGGTAAGAAAAGAATTCTGTCACCTGAAAACGATTGCCGATACATACCTGCCCGGCGGCATTGTATCCATGGGTATGAGCGCCGATTACAAGATAGCGCTGGAAGAAGGAAGCAATATGATCCGGGTAGGCAGCCTCCTCTTCGGCGCGCGGTGAAAATGGGCGAAAAGGTAGTAAGTTTGGGGCATGGACAGCAAAGAAAAAGAAGAAGAGAAAAGCCTCAATTTTATAGAAGAGATCATTGAAAACGACCTCGCTGCGAGGAAATATTCATCCATTGTTACACGCTTTCCGCCCGAGCCCAACGGGTATCTTCACATTGGCCATGCCAGCAGCATCTGTCTCAATTTCGGCCTTACCCGGAAATATCCCGGTTATACCAACCTCCGCTTCGACGATACCAATCCCGTTACCGAAGACACCGAATATGTGGAAAGCATTAAAGATGATATCCGCTGGTTGGGATTCGACTGGAAAAACGAGTTGTATGCATCCGATTATTTCGGGAAGTTATATGCGTTCGCGCTCACGCTGATCAACAAGGGCCTGGCTTATGTAGACGATTCCAGTTCGGAAGCGATCGCTGATATGAAGGGCACGCCCACGCAGCCGGGTGTGGATAGCCCATACCGCAACCGCTCCATGGAAGAGAACCTTGATCTTTTTCAGCGTATGAAAGCCGGCGAGTTCCCCGATGGCAGTCGCACGCTTCGCCTGAAGATCGATATGGCGCATCCCAATATGCTCATGCGTGATCCTATCTTGTACCGCATCAAGCATGCGCACCACCATCGTACCGGCAATGAATGGTGCATCTATCCTATGTATGATTTTGCGCATGGACAGAGTGATTCCATTGAGCAGGTAACGCATTCCATCTGCACGCTCGAATTTGTGCCGCATCGTGAGCTGTACGACTGGCTGATCAATGCGCTGGAAATATATCCCTCGCACCAGTACGAATTTGCCCGCCGTAATATCAACTATACGGTGACCAGTAAGCGAAAGCTGCTGCAACTGGTTAACGAGAAATACGTGACGGGGTGGGATGATCCGCGTATGCCTACGATCAGCGGGCTGCGGCGCCGTGGTTATACGCCCGAAAGCATTCGTGATTTCTGCGACCGTATCGGCATTGCCAAAAGAGAGAACCTGGTAGATGTTTCCCTGCTTGAGTTCTGTATCCGGGAACACCTGAATAAGATCGCCCTGCGGCGGATGGTGGTGTTCGATCCGCTG
>JBDHYM010000133.1:0-8853 GCA_039811405.1 Flavihumibacter sp.
ATTATTGATCGTGAAGGTAAAGGTTAAAAATCTTTGCTATTTTTAAAAAAACACCACATGCGCCGATTTGTTTGGTTACTCGCCGCTTTCTGTTTCACCGGGGCGGCGGCACAAACCGAAGACTCCCTGTTTATTAAGAAGTTATCAGAAGAGATACTGTTTCGTTCCACTGCTTACGAGAACCTGCGGGTGCTGTGTAAAACGGTAGGACCGCGGCTGGCCGGCTCGGCCGGTATGCCCAAAGCCGAGGCCTGGGGACAAAAAGCGCTGCAGACCGCCGGTGCCGACAAGGTCTGGCTGCAGGCCTGCATGGTGCCGCACTGGGTGCGGGGTGCCGGCGAAGAGGCCTGGTACACGGTGAAGGGCGCATCCGCCAAAACAAAACTGTACATACTGGCCCTGGGCAATTCAGTGGGAACGGGCAATGCCGGGCTTACCCTGCCTGCCATCCTGGTGAATGATTTCGACGATCTCGAAGCAAAAAAAGACCAGTTGAAGGGCAAGATCGTGGTGTACAATAATTTTTTCGACAACAGCATGCTCGAAACTTTTAAGGCTTATGGGGTCGATGGCATATATCGCCGCAGCGGGCCCAGCCGCGCTGCCAGGTACGGGGCTAAAGCCGTGCTGATCCGGTCGATTTCGGGCAGTACCGATAATTACCCGCATACCGGCGGTACGAGCTACGACAGCAGCCTGCCGAAAATTCCGGCGGCGGCCATGGGTTTGCAGGATGCCGACAAGCTGATCGCCCAGTTGAAAGCCGGGAAGGAAGTAACTGTATTTTATCGCTCCAATGCACAGATGCTGCCCGATGTGCAGGGGCATAATGTGATCGGTGAACTGAAGGGCTCGCAGTTTCCCGATAAATATATTACGGTGGGTGGTCACCTCGATAGTTGGGACCCTTCCGAAGGGGCGCATGACGACGGCACGGGTTGTGTGCATGCCATCGAAGTGTTGCGGGCACTGAAAGCCATCGGGTACACGCCGCGGCATACCATCCGCGCGGTATTGTTCGCCAACGAAGAGAATGGCGCCCGCGGCGGTCGTAAATACGCCGAAGAAGCCAGGGACAAAAATGAGCAGCATATACTGGCGATGGAGAGCGATGCGGGCGGGTTCACTCCCCGTGGCTTTTCGTTTACGCTGCCGGCCGAAAAACTGACCAAAATAAAATCATGGGCGCCGCTGCTGCAGCCCTATGGCACCTACCTGTTTACGTCTGACGGGGGCGGTACTGACGTGGGGCCGCTGAACCGGGTGCTGGGTACGCCCGTAGGAGAGCTGATTCCTGATGGCGCACGCTATTTTGATATCCACCACACGCCGAATGATGTGTTCGAGAACGTGAATAAACGCGAACTCGACCTGGGTGCGCTGAACATGGCCATCCTGATATACCTTGTGGATAAATACGGCATAGAATAACCTCAACTTACAACTATGGGCAAGTTTTTATGGACCCTTATCCTGGTGCTGATCCTGTTTTCCGTCGGCTTTTTTTACTACCGCTATAACTGGGTATTTGCAGAAGGCGTTAAAGCGGGACAACTGAATTACATGATGAAGAAAGGATACGTTTTCAAGACCTGGGAAGGGAAGCTGATCCAATCGGGCTTCAGGGGTGGTGCCGCCGGCAGCATCCAAAGCTATGAATTTGAATTTTCAGTGGCCGACGATAAGATCGCCAACCAGTTGATGAGCAACAGCGGTAAGGAATTTGAGCTGCATTATAAACAATACAACGGGGTGCTGCCCTGGCGCGGCAATACGGTGTACATCGTGGACAGCATCATGGCCATGCGGGGCGCCGACGGCGGCACGGTCATTGACCCTAAGCCGGCCACGGCCCATTAACCTGCCTGCAGCAGAAAGATAGCGGGCTTTTTGTGCCAGTCGGGTGGTTGCTTTTTCCAGTCGCTGATCGTTTTTGTGACGACGCTTTCATCGGCCGCCGTGAGGTTAACGGCAACGCATAACCGCGTATTGGCCCGGCATTGCTGTAGCAGCGTGCTGAACAACTGGTGGTTGCGATAAGGGGTTTCTATAAAGACCTGGGTACATTGTTGTTTTGCTGAATCTGCTTCCAGTTCTTTGATGGTCTTGTTGCGTTGCAGCGCATCGATGGGCAGGTAGCCGACGAAGCGAAACTGCTGGCCGTTCATGCCGCTGGCCATGAGTGCGAGCAATATCGAGCTTGGACCTACGAGGGGCTTTACGGTGGCCGATAGCTCCTGCGCTGCAGCAACCAGTAACTGTCCCGGATCGGCCACCCCGGGGCAACCGGCTTCACTGAGTATGCCGATCGTTTTTCCCGCGCTCACCCGCTGCCTGAATATGTTTAATGTTTCGGCTTCCACTTTGCCGATCGCATGCCATTCGTAGTCGTCGATCACCATTTCTTTCCACCACTTTTTGAGATAGCGACGCGCGGTTCTTTCATTTTCCACGAAGAAAACACTGCATTGCTGAATAGCCGGGAGAATATAGGCGGGAAGGCAGCTCATCGAATTTTCTTCCAGGTAGCAGGGGATTAGCCAAACAGTTCCGGGCTGGGTCATGGCGCTCATTTTTCAATTTCCCGTACGCTGAGTGTAGCGGCGATGACGGCGTAGCTGGGTGCCAGCACCCAGCCGAGCAGGGGCACGATGTGCATCAGGTAAAAAAGCAGGCCGTTGCCGATGGCCAGCCCCTTGTGATCGGTGATGAACCGTATGCTTTCGGCCGGTCCCAGCTTCCGGCGTTCACAACTGTAATCGATCATCGAAAAGCCGTAATAGTAACATTCGGCGAACAGCGAGAGCATAGGGCTGATCCAGCCTACTACCGGGATAAACGACAGGATCAGTATCGACACCGTATACACCGTTTGCCAGAGCAGGTTGCGCAGTGAGAGCCGTATGCCCCGCAGGATGTCTTTCAGCAGTTGCGGCCAACTGAACGGGAACTCGCGCCCTTCAATGATCGACTCGGTCTTTTCGCTCAGGTAAGCGAATACCGGCGATCCCACCACCAGGAAAAAGTACTTAAAGAAAGAAAAATAAAAGAACACGAAGAGGATGCGCACCATCAGGTTACTCATCATGAAAATGAAGCTGAGAAACGGGTTTCGCTGCTGCTGCAGCCAGGTGTCGATACCCACCAGGTTGCTGAGCCAGTTGACGGCGGCATTGCTCGACCGGATGAAAAAATACAACCCCACCAGGAACAGGATCACATAGGCAATGCCCGGACCAATGATCCATCGCCAGAGGCGGTGCTCCCTGATAAAACGATGCGCTTTGAAAAACGACTGAACGGCAATGATAATCTCTTTGAGCAACCCTGTTCTTTTAGCGCCTAAATGTATTACATTGACAACAACCAGCGAAAACCATGCGAAAATTACCTTCCTCTTTTTACCTGACCGATAATGTGGTGGCTGCAGCCCGTGACCTGCTGGGCAAGCTGCTGGTCACCCGGTTGAACGGTGTGGTGACCAGTGGCCGGATCGTTGAAACCGAAGCCTATAACGGCGCGGCCGACCGGGCTTCACATTCGTATAATCATCGCCGTACGCCCCGCACCGAAGTGCAGTATGCAAAAGGTGGGAAAGCGTATGTGTATCTCTGTTATGGCATCCACCATCTTTTTAACGTTACCCTGGCGCCTGAAGACCAGCCCCTGGTGGTGCTGGTCCGCGCGATCGAGCCGGTACAGGGCATTGCCGCCATGCTGGCCCGCGCGGGGAAGCCGTCGCCCGACAGCAGCCTGGGCCGCGGACCCGGCAATGTTACGCGCATACTGGGTATAGGCGTAACGCACAGCGGTGTGTCGCTGCAAGGTGAGATCAGTATCTGCGACGACGGGTTTGCGCTGCCGCCCGAAAAAATAGGAGTGAGCCCGCGCATTGGCGTTGATTATGCGGGCGAAGATGCATTGCTGCCCTATCGTTTTTATGTCAGGGGAAATGCATCTGTAAGCGGGCCGGCCAAATGGCGGCGATAGGCATTAAAACTTGGGACAGGGAATGTCTTTTCCGCCGTCGCTGCGGCGCTTGATATAGATCAGCGACAACTCGATGCCGCCACGTCGTTGAGAAGCGGTTTTGAGGCTCGACGTATTCACGTCGTAGGTTATCCCCAGGCGGAAATCATTCCATTCCAGGCCGATATACGGAATAAGGGCGTCTTTCCAGCGATACCAGGTACCCGCATATACACTGGTGGGCCGGTCGAAATCATTGTTCAAAGTCATGGCAAGCGCTCCCCCGACCAGGGTTTCAAAGGCGCCGGCCTGCCGGCTGTGCTGGGCCGACAGGTGAAGGGTCGTGGCTTCGCCCGTCGGGAAATAACCGCCGCCGTGAATGGTTACACGGGGTTGCAGGGTATAATACCCGTTGGTGAAATTCTCCTGCGGGCGGTTGATATGATACACCGATACGCCGCCGTAGAAATTGTTATCGCCGGTGGTGGAGCCGCTGTAAATGATGCCTGCATTGAAATCGAAATAATGCACGCCGATGCGGGTGTTGTCAATGGCTTCGCCGCTGGGATTGGTCCAGGTACCGTCGAGGGCCAGCTCGTTTTCAAAGTTGAGCTGCGAGCCGTCGAGCCGTTTGCTGGCATAGCTGCCCTGGAAACCTACGCCGAGCTGGTGGTAGCCGTCTTCGTCAAGCGCCTTGTGATAGGCCGTTGAAACGGTGAAAAAATTGCTGTTCAGCACGCCGTTGGCGGTGCGGTCGGTCAGGGCCATAACACCGAGCCCCCAGGTGTCGTGCTCATTCAGCCGGCCTTTAAAAATAGGGGCATCGATGGCCAGGGTGGAGGTAACAAAAGCCTTGCTGATCTCGGGCCACTGGTCGCGATAGTTGCCCGAGGCCCTCACCAGCCCGTTGAATTTACCCGTATAAGCGGGGTTCAGGGTAAGCGGGGAAGCAAAAAACTGGGAAAAATGGGGGTCCTGCGCCAGTGCGGCAGTTGAAAACAGGCTCAGTATAAGCAGTATTGAGGTAGCGGTTCTCATCAGGACTGGTAAAATACACATTAAAACGCCGGTGTCGCCGAATTATTCTACGACTGCTGCTTGTTTCCGTAAGAAAGGTCGCCTGCATCACCTAATCCCGGCACGATATAGCCCTTGGCGGTCAGCTCGTCGTCGATAGCCCCGCACCAGATTTTGATGTTGGGCTCATTCCGATGCACATATTCTATGCCAACTGTGCAGGCAATGGCGGCCACAATATGGATTTCGCGGGGATTGCCTTCGTCGCGCAGGTAGCGGACCGTCTTTACCAGCGACGATCCCGTGGCCAGCATAGGATCGGAGATGATCACGATGCGGTCGTCCAGGTCGGGACAGGAAACATACTCCAGGCTGATCTCGAACGACCCATCGGGCAGGTGCTTGCGATAGGCTGAGATAAAGGCATTGTCGGCTTTGTCGAAATAGTTCAGCAATCCCTGGTGGAGCGGCAGCCCCGCCCGTAAAATGGTGGCCAGCACCGGTTGCTGCTCCAGCACACGGCCGGTGGCATAACCCATGGGTGTTGGCGTTTCCTTCTCAATATAGGGAAAGCCCTTGCTGATCTCGAGAGCTGCCACTTCGCCGATCCGTTCGAGGTTGCGCCTGAAACGCATCCGGTCTTGCTGCACCCCGATGTCGCGAAGCTCATCGACCCAGTCGCACAGCAACGAATATTGAGAGCTGAGATTAACCACCATGAGATTTCCTTTTTGCGCTGGGTTCAAAGATTGTAATTTGCAGGCGCCCCGCAAAACATTTTTTCATGGTATATAAAGCGATCGGATTGATGAGCGGCAGCTCGCTCGACGGACTGGACATTGCCTATGTTCATTTGCAGGAAACCGGCGGTAAATGGTCGGTCGATATCCTGCATGCAACCACGGTGCCTTACAGCGACGAATGGCACGACCGCCTCAAAAATGCCATTCGGCTGAATGCGATGGATTACCTGCTGCTGCATGCTGATTACGGCCATTTTGTCGGCCAGGCCGTGAACCGGTTTATAGAAGAACACGGCCTCTGGCATAAGGTGGATATGATCGCTTCGCATGGGCATACCAGCTTTCACCTGCCGTTGCGGCAAATGACCGGGCAGTTGGGCGATGGCGCTGCTATTGCCGCGGAAACCGGCCTTCCGGTGATCAGCGATCTCCGGGCAATGGATATTGCCTTTGGCGGGCAGGGCGCTCCCATCGTACCCATTGGTGAAAAGCTGCTGCTGGGCGAATATGCGTTCTTATTGAACCTGGGCGGTATTGCCAACCTTTCGTTCAGGCATAACGGTCACTACTATGCATATGATGTGTGCCCGGCCAACCGGGTGCTGAATATGCTGGTACAGCCGCTGAAGATAAGCATGGATTTCGATGGCGCGCTGGCTGCCGGCGGTCATACATCGGCCCCGCTGCTGCGGCAACTGGAAGCACTCGACTATTATGGCCTTCCCTTTCCGAAGTCTCTCAGTAACGACTTTGGCACCGACGTGGTGTTCCCGCTCGTAAAAGCGGCGGGACTCTCTATACCCGATGCGCTTCGGACTTTTGTAGATCACATCGCTTTACAGATCCGGAAAGAGGTAGCCACGCTGTCGGAGAAGGAAAATATTCCCATTGCGGGGCAGCGCCTGCTGGCTACCGGCGGCGGGGCGCTGAACAGCTTCCTGGTGCAGCGTATTGCTGAAGAGCTGGCGAACATCGGCGTTACGCTGGTGGTGCCCGAAAAGAAGCTGGTCGAATACAAAGAAGCGGTCGTGATGGCACTTATCGGCGTGCTGCGCTGGCGCGAAGAATACAATGTAATGAGCACGGTCACAGGCGCCAGCCGCGACAGCATTGGCGGCGCGCTCTGGTTGGGAACGGAAGCCTAGTCAGCGCATACCCAACACTTCGCGGAGCTTTGCATAACCGGTTTTTGACACCGTGAGTTTCACGCCGTTTTTGAGCAGGGCGGTATAATTCTCCTTGTCGTGCGGATGCAACTGGGTGATATGCGTTACGTTCACGATCGTAGAGCGGTGAATGCGTACAAAAACCTGTGATGGCAACTGCTTTTCAAAAGAAGCCATGGTTTTGTTTTTGAGCCAGGCGCCGTTGGCTGTAACGATGCGGGTGTAGTCGTCGGCTGCCTCGATATAAATGATATCGGCTACCGGTATGATGCGGATATGGCTGTTGTCGCGAATAACAATACGGTCGGCTTGTTCGGGAGACAAGGCCGCTGTTTCCAGCAGGGCCCGGGTTTGCCCGGCGTTGTTCGCCTGGCTGTCGGCCGATTGTTCAGTGCCCGGCCGCACCTGCGACAGGAACCGCTGCATCGCTTTGTCAAATCTTTCCTGCGAAAAAGGCTTCAGCAAATAGTCTGTTGCATGAAGCTCGAACGCTTTTATCGCATGTTCATCGAAAGCCGTGGTGAAGATAACGGCCGGTGGATGTTCGATCAGTTCCAGCATTTCAAAGCCATTGATCTTCGGCATTTGTATGTCGAGAAAGAGAAGGTCGGGTTTGTATTGCTGGATGGCTTTAATGCCTTCGAAACCGTCGCGGCATACAGCCATCACCTCTATCTCCCTGTATTCGTCGAGGTATTCTTTAACCATGTTGCTTGCCAGGGGCTCGTCATCAATCAGTATTGCCTTGTACATATGCTTGGGGGATTCGAATGCTGGTTATGAATTGGTTGCCGCTGGTTTCGGTGCCAAGCAGATCCTGCCGTCCGAAAAGCAGGTAAAGTCGGCGTTGCAGGCCCGACAGTCCGAAACCGGTTCCCTTTTTACGGCTGCTGGTATCGGGGTCGAACGGATTGTTTACGGTGATCAGCAGCTCGTTATCGACACAGGTAGCCCCGATGCTGATCAGTACTTCACCCAGGGTATCATAGAGCCCGAATTTGATGGCGTTCTCCACCACCGGCTGCAGGAGCAGTGGGGGCAACCGGCTTTCCGTGCAGTCATCGGCGGCAACGATGCGCGTCTGCAGGCGGTGGCCAAAGCGCAGTTTCTCGATGGTGAGATAACGTTCCACCTGCTCCAGCTCTTCAGAAAGCGTCACCATTTCGCCGTCTTTCCGGTTGATGGTAGTGCGGAGAAAAGTGGAAAGCTGCTCGATCATTTTCCGCGCTTCCTTCGGCTCGCTCACCACCATCGAGCTGATGGAATTGAGGCTGTTGAACAGGAAATGAGGCTGAAGCTGCTGGCGAAGCTTGAATAGTTCGGCCTCGCGCGACAATCTTTCCGTTTCGTGCCGGCGATCGTTATTTTCTCTTTCGCGGCGCAACATGTTCCAGATCAGGTTGAGAATCACCAGGCAGCAGAACAGCAAGATGGAGAAGCCGATCCGTATACCGGTGCTTCTGTCCACAAAACCGGCATAGTCGGCATTGCCCGGAACAGCAAGCACCAGCAGGAATTTGGCGCCGATCACCAGGAGTATGGCGAATATGGCGCAAGCGCCGATCACGGCCCAGAACTGGCTGACCTTCGGCTGGTAGAATCGGAAAATATTGCGTATGATCCTAGCCGTTAGTAGCTGCAACAGCAGGTTGATGCCGGCATCGGTTAATGCCACTTTCCAACCGAATCCTGCCTGCCATACTGAAAAGAAATTCAGTTGGAAGACCAGGTAGATGAAGACACCTGTCAGGATCTTCAGCGTCAGGTTAGAAATTGGTACGGTTGGCATGGCTGCTGGTTGGTATGAAGGTTGTTTGCGCGGCTGTAAACAACCTCACGGTAAGTAGTGGCATTGTCGACCTCGCGAATGCGGCTGAGTATTTCGGCGCCATGGCTGGCCGGCTCCAGCTCAAGCACTTCCGGCACGGCGATGAATTTCCATTGTACCAGTTGCTGCC
>JBDHYM010000134.1:0-8839 GCA_039811405.1 Flavihumibacter sp.
TTGAGGGCCTTGTCAATGTTTTCGCAGTCTTTTGAATCGATGATCAGCATATTATAATACCTCCTTTGGTAATGGACGGCAAAGATAGGAAAGATTTCAACCTGTCAAAATCCTTTTCGGCTCTTTTTTGATTCGGGTATATTGCAGCATGTTCACCGGAATTATTGAATCGCTGGCAATAGTGGAGGCCGTTCGACCCGCCGGTTCGGGGATCGAATACTGGTTTTCATCGCCCCTCTCCGACCAGTTGACCATTGACCAAAGTGTTGCGCACGATGGTATCTGCCTGACCGTCGACCAGTTGCAGCCCGGCCGGCACCGGGTAACGGCCGTGCTCGAAACCATCGAAAAATCGACCATCGGGCAATGGCAACCGGGTAAGAAAGTGAACCTGGAACGCTGTATGCAGATCGGCGGCCGTATAGATGGGCATATCGTGCAGGGGCATATAGACGGTAAAGCGCTTTGCATCGACAAAAAAGACCTGGACGGCTCCTGGCTGTTCCGCTTCCGCATCCCCGAACACCATGCGGCACTTATTGTTGAAAAAGGATCGGTTTCCGTGAATGGAACGAGCCTCACGGTTTTTGACGTTTCCGTGAACGAATTTTCCGTGGCGATAATACCTTATACCTATTCGCGCACCAATATCCACCTGGTAACACCGGGCAACGAGGTGAATATTGAATTTGATATGATGGGCAAGTATGTACTACGCATTCATCAACTGGCCCGTCAATGAAAAAGGTAACAATAGCGCTGGCAGCCCTGTTCATTGCATTGCTGGTTGTCTGCTGTTTTTTTCAAACCCCCACGTTCGATGATTTTGTTCCCGCCGACCTTGTAGCACAACTGGGCCTGCGGGGAGCGATCAGCTTTTACCTGCAACAGGCGAACAGCCGTTTCAGTTCAATACCTCTTTTTATTACCCTGGGCGCCTCCAGGTACCTGCTCAGCCATTATTGGATCGCCCTTGTCTTTTTCCTGCTGTCGGCCATGGCCGCCTATGCGTTCCTCCTAAAAAATTTGCTCGCCAGCTTCAGCTCCCATTCGTTCCGGCCGGTCGATGTCTTTCTCGGCGCCAGCCTGCTGCAACTGGTTTTTCTCACGAGCATCGCCGAGCCGTCGAGCTTTTATTTCTGGATGGCGTCTGCCACGACCTACCTGTTCGGCTTCATATTATTATTGCTGCTCACTGGCCTGGTGCTCAAGTATACGGGAACGAACAATACGCTTGCTTCTGCCGCAGGCATCGTTCTGCTTAAGGTGATCATTGCAGGCAGTATCGAAATTGCATTGGCTTACAGCCTTTATATAACCGCACTGCTGCTGCTGACCGACATCCGAAGACGGCAACTCCGCGGGTTGTCGTTTGCCTGCCTGCTGGGCGACGCCATCGGCATCTCACTGTTCTTTTTTTTACCCGGCGGCGCAAAACGCGCGGATCATTTCGGTATCAAACACGATCTCCTCTCCTCCATCGGCGGTTCGCTGGAACGCACGGGAAAAATATTTGTGCCTGTCTTCTCCAACCCGGTATTCTGGCTTTCGCTGGCCGCCGTATATTTTCTCGCCGCTGCCACCCGGCGGCAACAACGGGAGGCATTGCTGAAGAACCGCTGGCCATTGATAATAGAAGCGCTGCTTGTGGCAGCGCCGGTATTCGCCCTTCATTTTGTTGTCCGTTTATTTGGTAACGAGGTATTGCCCCCGCGGGCAGAAAACCTGTTGATAACCCTTAGTGTGCTGGCCGTTGCCTGGGTTGCTTATCGTTATTTTTTATCTATGGCGCCGCTGTCACCGGCTTTTTTCGACCAGTATCAAAGACCGTTGGCGATAATAGCAGCGCTGGCCGTTCTGTCGGCCCCGTTCATACGAGATATTCCCGAAAACCTTTTTACCCTTCCCTTTCACAAAAAAGTGGTTGATCAACGCGTAAAGAATATAGTCTCGCAGAAAGCAACGGGTAAAAACTCGGCGGTTCTTGCGCCTTATCACGACGACATGAAAAAAGCGATGGCTGCCTGTCGCTTCTCGCCCAGGAACTATGTATTCCGATTGCCGCCTTCCTTTACCTACTTTAAAGACGATCCCTATAACAGCAATACCGACTACATTTATGCGGGGTATTACCAGATCGACACCATCATAACCCAAACCGGCATGGTTCTCAGCCATCCTGTTTTTATAGCGTATCCTGCAAGCGGACAGAAATGACAAATTCCCTTGTACTTCCGGTGTTTAACTGCAGTCCCGCCTTTGAACGGGGCATGGATGAGCTTATGCACTGGCTGGCCGGCAGGTCTATAGAGATCATCGTGGTCGACGACGGTTCTGCCGACCAGGAAAGGATCAGGGAAATATGCGAACGGCACAACGTCCGTTTTATCGGCCTGGAAAAGAACAGCGGCAAAGGCTTTGCCGTCGGTAGCGGCGTAATGGAAGCAGCCGGTGGGAAGATCGTATTCATGGACGGCGATTTTCCGTTTGAACTTGGCGCCATAGACCGTGTCATTGCCGCGCTCGACCACTGCGATATTGCCATTGGTGACCGCCGGCATCCCGATTCTTCCTATCCGCATAACATTTCGCCGGGCAGGAAAATGGCCAGTACCCTGCTCGCCGCTATGATCAGGCAGAAAGGCATTTCGGATATACAAGACACCCAGTGCGGCATTAAGGGCTTTCGGCGAAAGGCCGCCCGCGAGCTGTTCCCCCTGCTTAAAGAAAATAAATTTTCGTTCGATATCGAGCTGCTCTTCCTGGCGCAGCAGAAAAAAATGACTATTTCGCAGGTACCTGTAACAGTAAGGCAACAGCAGGGCAGCTCGGTAAAGCTATGGCGGGACGGTCTCGATATGGCCCGCCTGGTATTTCGGTTAGCACGGCAAAAGAACAGGAAAAGATGAAACGGGAATGGACAAATAAAATCCGGCATCTGCTGGACAACTATGTGCCGGCCAGGTGGAGGAACGCAGCATGGTTCATGCGGCCCTGGTTTTTTATTGCCTACCGTGGCAAGAACGTGCAGGAAGCAATGCATTTCAAAACGCTGGTCAGAAACTGGTCGCCAGCCGAGCTTGCTGGTTACTACTCCCGTCTCAATTCAATTTCGCGGAACCGGAAAACCGATATCAGCCGAAAAGGTATTGATGAAATCATTGCCATTGCCGGTCCGGTAACGGGTCGTATTCTCGATGCCGGCTGCGGAAAGGGTTACCTGCTGTCGTTGATCCGTAACAAGAACAGCAGGGCTGAACTGCATGGATGTGATATTGCCGACCTGGGCGAACGCCGGCAACATTTCCGGTTCGAACAAAGCGACCTTGCCAGCCTGCCTTATCCCGACCGGTTTTTTGACCTGGTGATCTGTGCGCATACGCTGGAGCATGTTATACCGGTGTCTCAGGCCGTAGCCGAGCTGAAAAGAGTTTGCCGCGGCAAGCTGGTGATCGTTACACCCAGGCAAAAATATTTTTACTATACCCTCGATGAGCATGTCAACTTTTTTGAAAAGGAAGAAGACCTGCTGTCGCTGGTTTCCCTGTCGCAAAGCGAGTGCCGGCTCATCGACGGCGACTGGTTTTATACAGGCGACAACTACCCGGTATGAAATGTCCTGGATATATTTGCCAAACGCCTACACCGATCTGCCATGAAAAATGCCTTGAACACACTATTGAAATCATATCGCCAGGTGCAGGGTAACCCGTTCCTGCAGCCGCCCGGTGCAGGTGTACCGCTGGCGATTATCGGTGCCGGCCGGCATGCCACCTCGGTTCTTTACCCGTGCTTATGGCATCTTGGTGCAGAAGTGAGATGTATATGCACGGCACACGCCGCTACAGCAACGGCAGCCGCCGCGCGATGGCCGAACTGCCGGGCCACCGATTCACTCGACGATGTTCTGAACGATGATACCATAAAGGCCGCTGTTGTTTGCACCGGGCCCGCCGCCCAGGCATCTATAACAAAATCCTTGCTCGCAGCACAAAAAGCGGTGTACGTGGAAAAGCCTCTTGGATACAGCCTGGATGAGCTGAACACGATACTGGCAACGGGCAGCGCGCCGTTGATGGTCGGATTCCAGCGCAATTTCTCGCCGATTGCTTCACAAACCCGTAAACTGGCACGTCGTACCTCCAGCTACAACTATCGTTTCCAGACAGGGCTCTATCCCGAAGGAAATACCTTGTATGAGATTTTTATCCACCCGCTGGCTTACCTGGTTCACCTGTTTGGCGAAGCCACATTGCTTAGCGGCAAATGGATCTCGCAAGGGTCATCTATAACATGCCAGTTGCACCTGGCGCATGAAGGCGTTACGGGGTTGGCAGAGCTATCGACTGCCGGGAACTGGAATCATTGCCACGAGAACCTGCAAATCAGTACAAACAGCAGGCTGATACGGTCAAATTACCCCAATGACCTGTCAGCCACTGAATGGGGAAAGCCGGTATTGGGCATACCCCGCGAAAAAATAAGCAACCATCCCTTGTCGACCCGGCGTTACCTCGTTCCCGATAACTTCAATACAGCACCTACAGGGAACAGCCTGTACCTCCAGGGGTTTTATACAGCCCTGGAAACATTCCTGGCAAATAGCAAGACCGGAAACGGCGACCACGCCGAAAGGCAAAAATTACTGGCTGTTTATCGTTTGCTGGAACGGGTTCAGGGGTTGACAACATCCTGATACCTCTTTTGGGCTGTTTCTTCCCACTGGTAATACCCGAACAGCTTTCTTGTCAGCGACATGCCGAAGAATTTCTCAAAGCTCCGGTAAAGAATAACGTCGTATTTACGATGGAAATTCAACCAGCACTGGTTACAGTTGTGTGAGTACTCGTGCTGAATGGCCTGCGCCTGTTTTCCATTAAAGACATCGTCGAGGCTTTTTTCGAAAATATTGCCCAGCATCAGGTCGAGATTCTGGCAAACAGGCACGTCGCCATTCGGCAGTACGACCAGGCTGTCGAGTATGCTGTAACACCTCATTTTCAAGCCTCCCTTTCGCCACTCGTTGTACAATACCATAAAATCGTAGTTCTCGGCGAATGATTTTACAATATCAGGTATCTGCCGCTCGATATCGCCGAAGGGCTTCGCCACATCATGCTTGGGCAACGGCGAGGCGTCTTCCCTTTCTGCTTTTTTCAACACCTTCACCTTTTCAAACAAGCCGTCTTTTTTCATTTGCGACACCTTTGAAAACCCCAGTTGCCCCTCTCCTTTATGTTCGCCGATATCCGTTTCGTGGGCTTTGTCGTAGGTGTCAAAAAAAGCTATATCGTTGTATATGCCAACGCGCAGGTCAATGCCATATTCCTTGCAGAGCCTGGCCACGTGTTCCAGGTCGGTAAAATCGTTATAGGGCGACAAGGTGAACATGACAGAAACCGGCAACAGGGTTCGCAGCTCTTCTATCACTTTCAGCACCGACAGGTAGCCGTCCTTACCCCGCATGTGCAGGTAGGTTTCCTGTGTTCCGTCAAGCGATATGTACAGGTGTCGCGGCGGATATTTTTTTACCGCCTCGATCAGCTTTTCGGGCTTCAGGCAATTGCTGAGGAGGTCGAAGTTTTTATGGTGAATGCTGAACCATTCCAGTATTTCCAGTGCATCGGGATGCAGCATAAATTCACCGCCTTCCAGGCCAATGGTGGTGTGTTTGGTGATGCATTCACTTTGCATCAGCGCAAATATTTTTTCTTTCGGAAGGTAACTTACCGGGCGTTTGGCCCATATCAGGCAGTGTTTGCAGGCAGAATCACAAAGATCTGTTGCATAGATCATCAGGGTGGATAGCTTCTTATGGGCGGGACGGGCCTGGTTGTTTAGAAAAGTCAAGCCCCTGCTGATATAATCTGCCTTCTTATACATAATTATTCGGCGCCGGCTATTTTCAAGGGCAGCAGGCGCCGGTTGTTCCAGTAATATATATTGCCGTTCATAAATGTAGACATATTCGCTGCATTCCCGTCGATTACCCTAACCTGCGCGCCGTTCACCACTACGTTCGTTTCGCCGATCTGCCATTCGCCTCTTCGGCGTTGCACAGGCACGACGGGTAAGTCGGGGTCGCCGTTCACAGACGATCCCTGGTAGCCGGCCACCCTGACAGCCGCCGTATCTATTCCCTGCAACAGCAAGGCCTGGTAAAATCCGTTTCTGAACATAAGCGCACCGCGGTACTCTTCGGGTAAATTGACAATCAGCAGCGGTTTTTGATCAACAGCCAAAAGACGCACCTGGTTCAGCAAAGCAACGGTTCTTTCGCCGGCGGTTTTCCAGCGCCGGTTATTGTCGGAAAGACAAAGAACATAAAACAGCAATATCCCCGAAACCGGCAACCAGAAAGCAAGACCGCTCCTGCCGATGATATCGCCCGCTACCCATGCTATCCAGGCGCATAGAAAAAAAGAGCCGAAATAAAGCACCCTGTCGCCTTCAACAGTTTTCGTGCTGACACCAAAAAGAAACGCCAGCGCCGAGGCCAGCAGGAAGCAGCCAAAGAGAATAGCCGCCGTATAAAAACGGGACCTGCCGGCACGGATATAATATACAGCTATTGCCGATAGCGACAGTCCGACGATCGCCGTCAGCAAGGTTAAACGCGCCGCATTGGCCATCGGCGGCAACCAGAACCGCCCGAACACTTTGATTATCTTGGGCGCGAGCACAGCCGGGCGCCATTCGAACAGGCGGCTTGCATAGTCGCCTACCATCTCTTCCATGCTTATCCTTCTCGCAAGCAGGTTCATCGCCAGAGCAGCGAACAGCACCAGCATCCACGACAATATAGCGGCGGGCTTTCTTTTTTTCAGGTAAAGCAGCAGCCCCACAACCAGCGGAAGAAGCAAAGAAGTTTCATAGCTGCTCATAGCGATGAAGTAAAACAGGAATGCTGTTGCTTTTGCCCAGGGAGAATCGTGCTCCAGGCTTATCCAGACCACCAGGAAACTAAAGCAGGCCGCCAGCAGCGAAGCTCTGCCGACCACCCAGATAACCGATTCGTTATGGAAAGGATATGCCAGGAATAGCAATCCGCCGGCAAAGGCAACCGCCCCCGCGTTGTTTCTGTCTTCAGCCAGCAGCAGCAGCACCCGGTATAAGATAAAAGCATTGAAAGCGTGCGTTAGCACATTGAACAAATTATATCCCAGCGGGTTGAGGCCCGAATACAGGTAGCTGGTGTACAGGGATATATCGGATACAGGGCGAAAAAATCCTTTCTCCAGCAGTTGTCCGTCGTGTATGATGCGGTACAGCACGGAGAAATCGTCGGCTGCAAAGCTCTTATGCAGCACCGGCGCATACAGCAGTAGTGCCAGGGCGGCATACAAGATATATAACAACCAATACCTTTTGCTGTTATCAGTCTTGCTGCCGCGGGTTTTGAAATACATCGGCGTCAAAAATAGCACTATTTGAGCGGCCTACCTGATCAGGTACATTTTGCCGTAGCCCTTGTTGAAGAACTTATCGGTATTGTCGTTTTGTGCCTTGAATTTCTCCAGTGTTTTACCGTTGAGCATGGTAACGACCCGGTAGAGATAAACGCCGTTCGCCAGCCGCTGGCCAAACTGATCGGTGCCATCCCATTTAAACTCGGTAATATTCCTGCCGATGCGAAGCGGCCCCAGCTCGGGTCCGGTTATTTCACGCACCACCTTGCCCGTCACAGTCAATATCTGGATTTTGAAGTTGGTGGGGATCTCGCTCCCCGTCAGGGTAAACACAAAGGCCGTTGACGTGGAGAAGGGGTTCGGATAATTGAGCAGGTTGGAGATCATCGGTTTGTTGATCACCGTAAAGTTTACGTTGTACTGCACTTTTCCTGCCGGGTTATTGGCGTTGTCGCGCCCCGTTACCGTAAGCTGGTAGTTGTCGATGCCGGTTTCTTCATCAAAGGTTTTCAGGAATGCAGGCATAAACTCGATAGTAGCGGTATTGTCTGCACCCGAGCTTGCGGGCGTAAACCGCACCGTATCGCCGTCTACCTTAAAGGTACGAACCGACTGGTCGGGGTACTTCACCTGGATTCGCATCAGTGAATCATTGGTCAGCAGCAGGTGCTTGTTCTCGTCTTTCAGCTTGATGACAATAGTCGGTTTTGCCGACACTATATCGCCGTTCAGTATGTGCACGCCGTCAAAAGTGACGTCGAGCAGCGGGTTGTTTTTATCCACCCGTACAAAAAATGGCTTATACAGGATGTTGTTGAAATGATATTGTTCCGGCTGGGCATTGTCGGGGTTGAAATCAACGTAGAGAACATTCGAGCCCGGGTAATTGGTAGAGTTGAGTGTTATCCGGAAAATGACCGTGTCGCCCGACACCAGGGGTTTCACCGTATCGTATGCAAGCTGGTGTGGTACGTTGCTGGCATCGGTCAGTATGAATTTCAGTTGCAGACTGTCGAATGCCGTTTTTGAAATGTTCTTGAACGCAACGGCAAATTCCATCTGCTCGCCGTATTCAACGGTATCTTTCCCCACCAGGTATATGTTCGGGGCGATCGCACCTTCAGGAACAGGCTGGTAGATCAGTCGCCAGTAATCCAGTTGGTACGGCGAATGATTGATCGAATCGAGCGTATGGAGCTTGAGCCTGAGCCGCGGATATTGGGCCGCATCGATATCGGAGATATCATTGTCCCATTCAGCCATATTCACGGTTTTCAACAGTACCGGTGCATTTGCCGGCGTAATGCCATAAATACCAATACTGGCGTTGTCGGGTGAATTGGCCAGTTCTGCCGGGTGACCACGCCAAACCATTTTTTCCCACGACCTGGCGGGCCCGAATTCAGGCGAGTTGACAGTACCCTCCACAC
>JBDHYM010000135.1:0-8792 GCA_039811405.1 Flavihumibacter sp.
AACTTGGATATGGGCTTTTGCGTGCGCAAATTACAATAAAGTTTTATACCGGCCAATTAAGACTGGTGCTTTTGCTACATAATCTAACGCAGGTACTGCCCAAATAGTATTTTTTTTAAAACCGTTAACAATCACCCTTTGAGGATCTTGTCGTAACTCGCTGAAATACCTTTTATTAGCGAGGAACTGAATCCCTGGTGTTCCATTTCATTCAAGCCGGCAATGGTGCATCCTTTCGGGGTTGTCACCTTGTCGATCTCATACTCGGGGTGGGTTCCTTTCCGGAGCAGCAATTCAGCGGCTCCCTTAACGGTTTGGGCAGCAATGAGACTGGCTGTGGCGGCATCGAAACCAATTTCGATACCTCCCTGGATATTGGCGCGGATATAGCGCATCGCGTAGGCAGTTCCACAGGCGCCCAGCACGGTAGCGGCATCCATTAGCTTTTCATCGATGAGCGCAACGCGCCCTAATTGGCCGAACAAATCCATCACCTCATCCACCTGTTCGGTAGTGGCTTCGCGGTAAGCTATGCAGGTCATGCTTTCGCGGATGGCGATCGCGGTGTTCGGCATAGCCCGGAAGAAGGCTGTTTTCACAGGGAGCTCCGCTACCAGCTCGGCAATACTTACGCCGGTTACTACAGAAACGAGCACCTGCGAAGCGGAAACAACACCGGCGATCTCTTTGAGCACCTCCTTTACCTGGAAGGGCTTAACAGCCAGCACAATGATCTTCGAATCGCTTACTGCGCGTTTGTTATCGGTACTGATACGGATGCCTTTGGCCTGCAATGGCTGCAGGAGGGCGATGTTTCTACGGGTTACGGTTATTTGATCAGCCTCGGTGAATCCGCCTGCCAGCAATCCCTCAGCGATCGAGATGCCCAGGTTTCCCCCACCAATGATGGCGATAGATGAGCTCATTGGTTCATTCTGTTAAATAAAATTGCCACTCTTTTTACGGAAGTGGCAACATTCTGGGCCAAAGATAAGGGATTTAAAAATACTTACCTACCATTAAATAATTTCTTACATAATCATCGACTCCTTCTTCAAGGCTATAGAATTTATCGGCATAACCTGCCGCCCGAAGCTTGTGCATATCCGCTTCGGTAAAATACTGGTATTTATCGCGGATATCTTCGGGCATGTCGACGAAGCTGATCACCGGTTCGCGATCCATTCCCCGGAACGTGGCTTCGGCGAGATGCAGAAAAGCGCGGGCCGTGCCGGTACCGAGGTTGTAGAGCCCTGAAGAAGGCTGGTTCTCCATCAGCCAGAAACAAACCTTCAGGATATCCTTTACATATATGAAGTCGCGCAACTGGTGGCCGTTTTTATAGTCGGGGCGATGCGAACGGAAAAGATTCATCTTCCCGGTGTTCTTTACCTGGTTGAACGTATGCCAGATCACGGACGCCATCCTTCCCTTATGGTACTCATTGGGGCCGTAAACATTGAAGAATTTAAGCCCGGCCCAGAATGGCGGTTCTGCCGTTTGCTGCAAGGCCCATTTGTCGAATTCATTCTTGGAAATACCGTAAGGGTTCAGGGGTTGCAGCCGGTAGGGCAATTGATGGTCGTCGCTATATCCCAGCGAGCCGTCGCCATAGGTGGCGGCCGACGATGCATATACCAGTGGAATATTTTTTTCCACGCAGTACTTCCACATGCTTTTTGAATACTCCACATTCAACTTTTCATGGATGGAATAATCGAATTCGGTGGTATCGGTGCGGGCGCCGATATGAAATACGAAATCGATCTTTTTGCCGGTGGTCTGCAGCCAGCGGAACAGGTCGTTCCGCTCAATGCGTTGCGCATATTTTTTCCCTGCCAGGTTGGCTTCTTTTTCCCGGTGCGAAAAATCGTCGACCAGGAGGAGGTTTTCAAATCCTTTGTTGTTCAGGAAGCCTGCCAGGCAACTGCCGATGAAGCCCGCGGCACCGGTGATGATAATAGTGGAAGATGGGTGCATGCACGCAAAGGTAAGATTATGACAGGTGGCGGGTGCGGCATTTTTGGCTTACAGGCGGGCTGGTTCACGCGAAACAGGTGGGCTGGTTCACGCCAAATATACGGGCTGGTTCACGCCAAGACCGCAAAGGAGCAAAGACGCAAAGGGTGATTTCACCGTATTTGGTGTGTTGTGATGGATGGGTAGTTCATCTTTAATAGTTTGCAAGACCGTTATTGCTACTTTTTGCCGCATCATACGGCAGGGAAAGCTGGCGCATAAAATACGGTAAGGAATATTTAGCATACACTACGTTGCAAAAGATGCCTGAAAATTAAAAAGTGCTGTCATGGTTATGGAGGAGAACAGGTTAGCGAAAATAATGGTTGATATCTGTCTGGATGTGCACCGTCAACTGGGGCCGGGTTTGTTTGAAAAAGCGTACGAAGAAGTGATCTTCTATGAATGTACGCGCCGGCACCTGCAAACAGAGCGCCAGAAACCTATTCGTATAAACTATAACGAGGTTGATATCGGTCCGGCTTACCGGGCAGACCTGCTGGTCGAAGAGAAATTACTGATCGAAATAAAATCTGTTGAAGAGCTCGGCAAGGTCCATTACCGACAGGTGATCAGCTACCTCAAACTCGGTCGCTTCAAATTAGGCCTTCTTGTCAACTTCAACGTACCCCTGATTAAAGACGGCATTCATCGCATCGTCAACAATCTATGAATAAACGCATCAATATCCCCTTGGCGTCTTTGCTCCTTTGCGGTCTTGGCGCGAACCAGTCCGCATATGAACCTAAAATACAGGCTTGCCGTGAACCGGTCTGCATGTTGACGTAACCCAAAGCCGCCCTGCACCCTTTACAACGCGCTCATCGCGTGCTCGGCCCCATGCCCCGCGAGCAACTGCTCGATGGCCGTATCGTACCGCCCTTTCCACGCCGCAATAGTACCCCAGTCTTCCCCGTCGATCACCACTTCACCAGCGGTAACCACACCGAGGTTCTTACATGCCTGGCCGCCCAGGGCCGATTCCAGCGCTTCTTCCTGTCCCGCGCTAACGGTAACGATCACCCGACTTTGCCCTTCGCCGAACAGGTAAGCGTCTTTACGGATGGAGGCATCGGTTGCGATATCGAAGCCGAGGTTATGGATGAAACCGGCCTCGGTAAGGGCAACGAACAACCCGCCTTCAGACAGGTCGTGCGCCGATTTGATGAGCTTGTTTTTGATCAGCAGCGTGATGGATTGCTGCAGGGCCAGCTCTTCTTCGATCTCGAAGCGGGGCGCAGGTGAAAACTCAACGCCATGCAGCTTGTGCAGGTATTCGGAACTGTTGATATCGCCGGTAGCCGTACCTACGAGGTAAATACTGTCGCCAGGTTCAACAAAAGAAAGCGTCATCTTGTCTTTCCAGTTGTCGAGCAGTCCCACCATGCCGATGGTCGGCGTGGGGTACACCGCACCTTCGGGGTGCTGGTTGTAAAAGCTCACGTTGCCGCCGGTAACGGGTGTATTGAAACGACGGCAGGCCTCACCCATGCCTTTGATGGCGTTGACGAACTGGTAGTACACCTGCGGATCGTAGGGATTGCCGAAATTGAGACAGTTGGTAACGCCCAAGGGCTCGCCGCCGCTGCACACGATGTTGCGGGCCGCTTCGGCCACGGCGATCATTGCGCCTTTATAAGGGTCGGCGTACACATAACGGCTGTTGCAATCGGTGGTAACGGCGAGGGCCTTGCTGCTCGGCTTTGCCAACACCACGGCCGCATCGCTCGGCGCATTGGTAGAGCTGTTGCCCGTACCCACCATGCTATCGTATTGTACGTACACTGCACGCTTGCTGGCGATATTGGGAATGGCGATGAGCTTTTCAGCCACCGCTTTCAGATCGGCGGGCACTGCCACCGACGATGCGTTGAAGGCATTGATCTTTTCGAGGTAGGCCGGCGTTTCGTAAGGCCTTTCATATTGCGGAGCGCCGCCACCCAGCACCAATTCTTCGGCCGGCAGCGAAGCTTCGAGCTCGCCATGCATATAGAAATCAAGCAGTCCCGTTTCGGTTACTTCGCCGATCACGGCGCAGGGCAGGTCCCATTTGTCGAAGATGGCTTCCACCAGGTGCTCTTTTCCTTTTTCCACTACCATCAGCATGCGCTCCTGGCTTTCGCTGAGCAGCAACTCCCAGGTTTTCATATTGGCCTGGCGGGTGGGCACTTTGTCGAGGTCGATGCGCATACCCACGCCCCCTTTGGCGCTCATTTCGGCGGTGGAACAGATGATGCCCGCAGCGCCCATGTCTTGCATGCCCACCACCGCGCCGGTCTGGATCACTTCGAGGCAGGCTTCGAGCAGCTTTTTCTCCTGGAAGGGGTCGCCTACCTGTACGGCGGGCAGCTCTTCGGCGCTTTCAGCAGTGATATCGGCCGAGGCGAAAGAAGCGCCGCCGATACCGTCTTTACCGGTGGCCGAGCCGACGAACATCACGGGATTGCCTTTGCCGGCGGCGGTAGCGCTGACGGTTTCACCGGCTTTCACGATGCCCACGCTCATGGCGTTGACCAACGGATTGGTATGGTAACAGCCTTCAAAATAAATTTCGCCGCCTACGGTGGGAACGCCGAAACAGTTGCCGTAGTGACCGATACCGTGTACAATGCCCCCGAGCAAGTGCTGGGTCTTTGCCTCGGAAAGATGACCGAAACGCAGGGAGTTCAGCGCAGCAATGGGCCGGGCGCCCATGGTGAAGATATCGCGGTGGATCCCTCCTACCCCGGTGGCCGCTCCCTGGAAGGGTTCGATGGCCGAGGGGTGGTTATGGCTTTCGATCTTGAACACCACGCCGTAGCCGTCGCCCATGTCCATCAGTCCCGCATTCTCCTCACCGGCCGCTACCAGCATGCGACCGCCTTCGCGGGGCAGGGTCTTCAGCCATTTGATCGAGTTCTTATAGCTGCAGTGCTCGCTCCACATGCCGCTGAAGGCGCAAAGCTCGTTGAAATTAGGGGTGCGGCCGAGCTTCTGTTTGATAAGCTCAAATTCATCGGCGGTGAGCCTCAACTGTTCGGCGGTCTTAACGGTAACTTCCATATTTCCGGGAGAGGTGGTGTTGAATGGTTCTAAGAAAGCGCAAACTTACGACGATTTGACGATGGTTTAACGGTGATACCAACATAAGGGGCGATGGCATCGCGGGTTCAGCAGGACAATGCAGCGACGGTATCGCGGTAAATACTTATCACCCGGCTGGTTTCGAACTGCGCCTGCATGAAGGCGCGGCCGGCGGCGCCCATCGCCCGCCGCTGATCCGCCGGCAGGCACAGCAGTGCTTCCATTTTTTCGAGCAGTTGCTGCGGGTCGTGCGCGCGGAAAACAAAGCCGGTTTCCCCGTCTTTCACCAGGTCGCGGCAGCCGCGGAGGTCGGGTGCCAGCACCGGCAGCTCCATACTGGCGGCTTCCATCAATGAGCGGGGCAATCCCTCATTATAATGCGATGTGAAGGCATAGGCGTCGGCCTGTTCCAGCCAGGGGCGCACATCGCCGGCTGCACCCTGGTACCGGATGGCGCCTTCCCGGTGCCAGCGATCGATTTCGGTCATCGGCAGCTCGTCGGGGTGACCCGCATCGGGTAATCCCAGCAGCCAGCCTTCCACGGCATATCCCTTCTGCCGCAACGCGGCGATGGCCCGGGCATACAGCGCGATGCCCTTGCTTTTGAGCAGACGGCTGCAAAGCACAAAGCGGAAGATCTCGTGCCCGCCCTCATAGGGAATGCTGCGCGAAAAATAACCTGTATTGATGCCTTCACCGGGCAGCACCTGTATCTTGCTTTCTTCGGCCAGTTGCAGCGAGCGAAACAGGGCCGCATCGGCCTGGTTGAGAAACCATACCCGCCGTGCCTGGCGGCAGGCCTTTGCATACCCCGCTTTGGCTATATAATAAAGAAGGTTACGGCGCGAAAAGGGATAACCGAGCCCCGTGACCACGGCAACGCCCGGGATGCCGCAACGCGCGGCGGCGACCGATCCCCAGATATTGGCCTTGATGGCATAATGAAAGACAAGAGCGGGCTGCTCGGCCCGGTAGATAGCTTTTAGGCGGCGGTAGAGCCGCCAGTCGTTCCACGGGCGGGTCGACCGGTTGTTGAAGGGCAGGCCGATGAAGCGGCAACCCGCGGCTTCGAGCTTTTCGGCAAAGGCGTCGCGGCCTGCCACCACCAGCACCTGGTGCCCGTCGTTCTGTAAAGCCCTGATGACATCCAGCCTGAAATTGTACACCGTCCACCCGCTGGGAGAAACAAAAGCAATCAACATTGGGCCAAATGTATAGCTTTGAAAAGGAAAATCATGGCAGGCATGGACATATACCTGAGATTCGGCGCAGGTCTTGTTTTACTGGTTCTGTTCACCCGATGGCTCAGCCGGAAGCTGGATCCCGGGTTCGGGTATGGCGCCCTGCTGACCGCGCTGGGTATCAAGGTCGCCTGCGGCATCGTCTATGGCTATCTTTTCCTGCACGTGTACGGGGGCGACGACACCTGGCTGATCAACCGCGACAGCATGGTGGAGACCGCTATCCTGAAGCATACCCCGGCGATGTATTTCAACGACCTCAACCTGCCGCGGCTGGTGCGGGAATACGGGTGGATACAGGGACTGGGAGAATTCAAGAACAAGCTGGAGTGGGCCATGATCACCAAGCCGCTGTCGCTCGTAAACTTTGCCAGCGACGGTGATTACTACGTGAACCTGCTGGCGTTTACCGCTTTCAGCTTCTGGGGGCCTTTTCTCTTTTTCCAACTGCTTCGCAAAACCTGGCCGCAATACGGGAATGTATTTTTCTGGCTGGTATTTGCCTATGTGCCGGTGGTTTTCTGGCTGAGCGGCATCCGGGGCGACGGGCGTGATTTCGTGTTCATCGCCGCGGCCCTGTACTGCTTTGACCGGTATTACCGGGAAGGGCGGCGCGGTGCTTTCTGGCTGGCCTTGCTGTGCGTAGGATTACTCGCTGTTACGCGCACCGCCTTCGCGCTGGTACTGGCAATCGGTTTGCTGGCCTGGTGGATGGCGCGGCGGCAGCCCCAGCGCCCCTGGCTGAGTTTCGTGGTGGTGCCGGTAGCGGCCATCCTGGTCTTTTTTACCAGTGCCTGGCTGCCCGATCCTTTCAACGGCCCATCGGGCGTGGTGGCCCGCCAGGCGGCTTTTATGGAGCTGAAAGGCAATACCCGCCTGGAGCTCAACCGGCTGAAGCCGAATCCCGGCTCTTTTTTGCAAACCGCGCCGCAGGCATTCGGCAATGTATGGCTGCATCCCCTGCCCTGGCAGGCGGGGGGCGTATTGCAATGGCTGATGCTGCTGCAAAATGCGGTGATCATCGGCCTGTTCCTGGCGGCGGCCTGGTGGCTTTTGCCCGGCCGGCAGGCGGTGAAAAGAATGCCCCTGTTTTACTTCTTCCTGTTTTTTGCGCTGTTCTGCAGTTTTTCGATCGGGTTTACGGTGCCTTTTCCCGGCGCCATTGTGCGCTACCGTACGGTGGCAGAGCTGTTTTTGCTTTGCACCGGTATGTTGCTGGTTTTACCGGCGCTCCGTTCGAATAATAATTTATTTAATATTTACGAGGGGAAGTAATTTCAGCGATTTTTTTCCTTTTACCGGTCATTTTTTCTGATTTTTTCTGCAATTTCGTCGACGGAATAGCCCAAAGGCCCATCCCAACCAACAAATACAGCAAAAAACAAATTACATGTCATTACGTTTCAACGCGCTGAACAGGATCAGCCAGTCGAAGGAAACGCCTGGTGTAGGCGCGACCAAGATCACCGCTTTATTCGGCGAGAATGTATTCACCCTGCAGAAGGCCCGGGCTTTTTTGAGCGATGAAGGGTACAAGAGCCTGCTTGCTTCGGTAAAAAACGGCAAGCGTATTGACCGGGCGGTGGCCAACCAGATCGCTGCAGGCATTCGCCAATGGGCCGAAAGCAAAGGGGTTACCCATTTTTCACACTGGTTTCAGCCGCTGACCGGCACAACGGCCGAAAAGCACGATTCTTTCTTTACCCTGAAGGGCGACGGCACACCCATAGAGGAGTTCGACGGTGCGGCGCTGATACAGCAGGAGCCCGATGCCTCTTCGTTCCCGAACGGCGGCATCCGCGCCACTTTCGAAGCCCGTGGTTATACGGCCTGGGACCCGATGTCGCCTGCTTTTATTCTTGAAGTAGGCCAGGGCCGCACGCTTTGCATACCCACCATATTCGTTTCTTATACCGGTGAAACGCTCGACTATAAGGCGCCCCTGCTGAAATCGCTCGAGGCGCTGAACAAAAGCGCGGTAGAGGTAGCCAATTATTTCGACAAGAACATCACTAAGGTGAATGCGACCCTCGGCTGGGAGCAGGAATATTTTGTGATCGACGAAGCGATGTTCAATGCACGTCCCGACCTGGTATTGAGCGGCCGCACCGTATTCGGGCATGCGCCGGCAAAAGGCCAGCAGCTCGAAGACCATTATTTCGGCAGCATTCCCGAACGCGTATATGCGTTCATGCGCGATTTCGAGAACGAGTCGTACAAGCTGGGCATCCCGCTGCGTACCCGCCACAATGAAGTGGCGCCGGCGCAGTTCGAGTGCGCACCCATCTATGAAGAAGTGAGCGTGGCGGTGGACCACAATACCCTGCTGATGGACATTATGGACCGTGTGGCGCGCCGCCACAAGCTGCGGGTATTGCTGCACGAGAAGCCCTTTGCGGGCATCAACGGCAGCGGCAAGCACAACAACTGGAGCCTGAGCACCGACACCGGCATCAACCTGCTGGCGCC
>JBDHYM010000136.1:0-8776 GCA_039811405.1 Flavihumibacter sp.
CATTCAGCACCGGGATAACAACTGAAACCATTGCGTAAAAAATTTTCTGAATGACGGGTTTTAAAGGTATCGTTATCCAAACAGCCGGCAGCGCGATGGGTTCCGGCAACTGGCTATTTTAATGCATTTTTCATTGTATGTACCCAATAAAATTCCGTGCCGGATATGAATGTGCGACTTACGATGCAGTGAAATAGCATATATGTATTCATTACCAGCGCCTTTGCACCCATTTTTGGGGCGCTGGCGCGGCTTTTGTTTCGCCTTTGTCGAAGAATTTGACCAGCAGGAAGCCCGCAATGAACCCGCCGACATGGGCGGCATAGGCGACCCCGTCTGACTGGCCGGCGATGGCGCCGAAGCCGCTGACCAGTTGCAGCACAATCCACATGCCAAGGGCAATCCAGCTGGGAATATAGATAATGAACCAGCCCAGCAAGGCCTTGACCCGGCGGGTAGGGTACAGCAGCAGGTAGCCGCCCAACACGCCCGAAATGGCACCCGAGGCACCGAGGCTGGGCGTGAGGGGGTCGGCGCCGGTGAAAGCGGTGAAAGCAACATGGCTGAGCGCGGCGATAACGCCGCAGAGCAGATAGAAAACCAGGTAGCGGATATGCCCCATGCGGCTTTCCAGGTTATCGCCGAATATCCAGAGGTATAGCATGTTCCCGGCTATATGCGCAAAGCTGCCATGCATGAACATGGAGCTGACAATGGTCAGAAATACCGGGATGGGCGTGGGCTGAAGGCCGGGAACGAAATAATACTGTCCGTCGATCAGCACTTTTTTACCGGCGGTGACGATGTCGTGGTTGGTGAGTATCTCGGCTGGAACGGTCGAAAAAGCATAGGTAAAGGCGGTATTGCTGCCGAACCCCTGTAAAAACACAAACACGAATATATTGGCAAGTATGAGCAGCCAGGTAATATAAGGTGTCAGGTGGCGGTCGCTGTTGTCGTCGCCGATGGGAAGTAGCATACATTAAATTAAGCAAACCCCCGCAGCTATCGAAATTATCCTTCGAAGATGAGCGAGAAAATGATTTGCCGGCTCTGGATGCGGTCGATCACATTGGAGAATTTCAGGTTCTCGTCGCGCGCGTGCACATTGCTGATACCGTTGCTGATCTTGATCTCAGGCGACAGAATGAACATCTTGTTGTAGAAGTTGAAACCGATGCCCGCTTCGATGCCGAAATCAGCTTTTTTCAGCTTTACGAAGTTCTCGGCATTGCGCGATGAAGCCTTGGAGGTAAGGTCGGTTTCGTATTTAATACCACCCATCATGTACACCCGGAAATTGCCGATGCGGTCGGATTTCAGTTTGAGTTGCACCGGCACACCCAGCAGGATCGATTCCACCTGCTGGTTCATGACCGGCGTTTCCTCTTTCGATCCGTCGGGGTATTTCAGGTGGTAATTGATCGATTTATTGACGAAAAGCAATTGCGGAAATACTACCCTGGCTTCAAAGCGGTTGCTGATGCGGAAGGTGTGCATGCCCCCGATGCCGAAGCCGAAATTATTATTGGGATTACTGACCAGCACGGAATCGGATTGCAGGAAACGCGGATGCTGGTTGATCTGGAAACGATTGGAAGTGCCCATGATAACGATGCCGATATGGTACCATTTCTCATCGTTGTCGGGCAGGTTCAGCCCCTCACGCAATTGGGCATGGGCGATCAGTGATGAAAACAGCAGGCCGCCGGCGAGGCAGCAGGTGCGAACAAGGGATAAAAGATGCATACGTAGAGATCGGCCATATGAACAAATTAACGGCCAATTATTTGATTAATTGCCGGCCCGGCCGTTTATAACAAGTTTTTTGGTTTCAGGCCGGTGTAGATGGTGGCGATGCAGAAGCTGAGCGGCCTTACTTCGGCCTGGCTGTATCCGTTGTTTTGCAGTATCTGCCGCAGCGCCTCGCCTTCGGGAAAGGCTTTTACCGATTCGTTCAGGTAGCTGTAGGCCTCCCTGTTGCGGGAAATCATGCTGCCGATACCGGGCGTAACCTTGTTCATATACCACTGGTACAACTTGCTGAATACCGCCTGGCGCGGCCTGGAAAATTCGAGTATCACCAGCTTTCCACCTGGTTTAAGCACCCGCAGCATTTCCTGCAAGCCTTTTTCCAGGTGCTCGAAATTGCGCACGCCGAAGGCTACGGTAACGGCATCGAAGGCGTTGTCATTGAAGGGCAGGTCTTCGCAGTCGGCTTCCAGCAGCGTGATCCGGTCGGTCAGTCCGGCTTTCTCCACCTTCTTTTTGCCCAGTTCCAGCATGCCCGTTGAAATATCAATACCTGTAATATGCTGAGGATGAAGGTATTTCTCGGCAGCCAGGGCTAAATCGGCGGTTCCGGTGGCTACATCCAATATTTTTTGCGGTTTAGTCGTTTTTAGCTGCGAAATTGCTTTTCTTCGCCAATACAGGTCGATCCCGCCGCTAAGGAACCGATTCAGGAAATCGTAGCGGAAGGCGATCTGGTCGAACATCTCGGCCACCTGCTGCTTTTTGGTCTGCTTTCTTTCTCCGAACGGGAGAACCTGATCGTGGGGCAAAGGTGTGCTCATGGTGCGCAAAGGTAGCGAACGAAATCTGTTTCTGTGGCAATAGGCGTTTCACTGGCCTGAACCCTAAAGCCGCTTTTATGACCCCTGCCCAGGTAGCAGTCAGCACGTCATTCCGGCGTGAAGTGATTCGCGTTGCTGTTCGGATCTTCCTGTTCGCCGTTGTGTATTGTATCATGGTTTGCCTGGGCATTGCCTTCGCTGCCGCCTGTGTGTGGGGCGGTGTCATGATCGTTTCCCGCATTCATCACCTGCTGGCCGTAATGGCAGGGCTGGGCCTGATGGGCCTGGGGGTGATGGTTTGTATTTTTCTCCTGAAATTCCTGTTCACCGTAAACCGAAGCGATCGCTCGGGCTATCGCGAAGTGACGGCGGCCGAAGAGCCCGCGTTGTTCGACATGGTGCGCACCATCGCCCGGCAAACAGGTGCCGGTTTCCCGAAGCATATTTATTTGTCGCCCGACGTAAACGCAAGCGTATTCTACGATTCCAGCTTCTGGAGCATGTTCCTGCCGGCGAGGAAGAACCTGGTGATCGGCCTGGGATTGGTCAATGCAGTGAACAAGGGCGAGCTGCGGGCGGTGATCGCGCATGAGTTCGGCCACTTCTCGCAACGCAGCATGCGCCTGGGCAGCTTTGTGTACCAGGTGAACCGGGTCATCTACAATATGCTGTACGACAACGACGGCTATGCGAGCTTCCTGCAAGGCTGGGCTGACATCAGCAGCTATTTTGCTTTCTTCGCTACTATTACCGTGCGTGTTGTACAGGCCATTCAATGGGTGCTGCGCGCTATGTACGGGTATGTGAACAAGGGATACATGCGGCTGTCGCGCGAAATGGAATTTCATGCCGATGCAGTAGCTGCCGCGGTTTGCGGCGGCAATAACCTGGCCAGCGCCCTCGAAAAATTATCGCTGGCCGGCGCCTGCTACGACGAAGTGTTGTCGGGCAGCAATCGTTGGCTCAAAGAAGGTTTGCTGACGCGCAACTTTTACGGCGCGCAGGGCTACCTGATGGGAAATACCCCCGCCGAAGAAGTACACGACCGGTATCGCCGGGTGAGGTATAAAGACCAGTGGGCGTCGCATCCCGCTACCGAAGAGCGTACGGCGCAACTGCGGGCACTTGCTGCCAATATTACGCCCGATACGGCCTCCTCGTGGGCATTATTCGGCAAACCGGGCCAGTTGCAGGAGCAGCTCACCCGCTTCGTATATGAGCAGGCAGATATTGACTGGCAGGGGAAGGAATGGCTCGATACCGACCAGGTGAACCGGCGGCTGGAAGCCGACCGCTGGTCGGTGCGCATGCCAGCCGTTTTCAACGGTTGCTTCGACCACCGTTTTTTGTCGACCCTGACCGAAAGCCAGTGGATGACCGATATCCCGGTTACCGAGGCGCCGGTGATGGACGACCGGCAGGCTTCGCTGGTTCATAAGATCAGGGCGGCCATCGACGACCAGGCAATACTGCGCGCCATTGCGCAGCAGGAGATCGATGCGGAATATTTCGAGTTTGCCGGCATCAGGTACCATCACTCCGACGCCGATGAGATAGCGAAGCGCATTAAAGTGGAAGCAGAAGGCTGGCAACACGCCATGGAACGTTTCGACCTCCTGTTTATGCAATATACCTGGTGGCTGGCGATGCAATCAGACCGTACAGTGGTGTTGCGGCAACGCTTCGGGCGCCTGTGGCAGGTAAGCGATTTCAGCAGGGCTTTTGTCGAAGCGGCCAATAATATCCACAGTTTGCTGGCGCCCATGCGGGAAGCCGGCGATCTCAGCGTTGAAAAAGCGGGCGAGCTCACCGGTCACCTGAGAAATGTATCGGTGCCTGCGCTGAAAAAACTGCTGTCGGCCATCGGCGAAGCGGGTTGGCTGGCGGGTAACGAAGCCGTTCGTGCCGAGGTGGATGCATTCCTGGCCGCCGACCCGGTGTACCTGTTCAACGATTCGTTTAACCAGGATGCTTTCGGCAAGCTGGCCGACGTATTGGACAATGTGCAGGAGCTACTGGAGCGCAGCCGGATACTTGCTTTCAGGAATATGCTGGAAACGCAGGCAGAGCTGGTCAATAATCAAGCTCGAGCCTGAGCTTGTCTTTCAGGTCTTTTACCAGCGGGTATTGTTCGGCCAGTTGCTGAAAACGTTCCCTGGAATTGAGCGGAGCTTCTGCTTTCGGCAGCAGGTCTTCGCGTTGTTCAACGATCACCTGGAAGCTGAGATAGCGGTTGTTAAAATGCGCCTGCAAAAACTCACTGAGCGGAATACGTTCGGCATCGATGAATTTTTGCTGCAGGTTATTGGGCGTTACGATGGTAAAGGTCTGGTGGTCGCTGATGCGCAATTCGGCCATTTCAAAGCTTTGCTGTGCGGGGTTCTTGGTGTCGATCAGCCTGCCGGTGAATTGCTTCCAGGCTTCGTGCAGCAATTTGTCGTTCAGGCCAATGGCCGTACCTGCCTGTTTTCCCCGCTCATGGGCGTTCACCTGCTGCCTGATGTTTTGGAGGCTCAGCTTCGAAGGCTGGGCCTTGGCTTTCATCAACTGCTCGTCTACCGTCAGCCTGGCGGCCGGCGCTTGGGGCTTGCTTGCCCCGGGCGCCGGTTCGGTAACCGGTTGCGCCACTGGTTGTACAGGCTGTGCCGCCACTTCTTTCTCCTTTATTCTAACGGGAGGGAGTATGCGAAAATTCAGCGGGCGAACTTCCGTTAACTTTTGCACGCTGTCTTCCGCCGCCAGCTCCACGGCCTGTTTCAGGTAACAGAGCCTGATCAGGGTCAGCTCCACCTGTAATTTTTTGTTACGGGCCGTTCTGTACTGGATCTCCGATTCGTTCAGCAGATTCAGCGCGCTTACCAGGTAACCGGCGTTGGTACGGGCAGCCATTTGCACGTACTTGGGGCGAAAGCTTTCCACCACTTCCATCAGGGCTGCCAGCTTTTCATCTTTGCAGAGCAAAAGGTTGCGGATGAATTCGGAAAAGCCACCCAGTACCAGGTCGCCTTCAAATCCCTTCCGGTTGATATCGTCGTACAGCAGCATGGCGCCGGTAAGATCCTGGCTGAGCATGCAATCCATCCATTTGAAATAATAATCGGCGTCGAGAATATTCAGGTGCTCAAGGGTGTTGCGGTAAGTAAGTTCGCCATTGGTGAAGCTGACGATCTTGTCGAGAATGCTGAGCGCATCGCGCATACAACCCTCGCTTTTTTGCGCAACCACCTGCAGGGCGGCCGGCTCGGCTTCAATGGATTCTTTCTCACAAATCTCCTGCAGATGCGCTACCGTATCGTGGGGGGTGATGCGTTTGAAATCGAATATCTGGCAGCGCGACAATATGGTGGGTAGTATCTTATGCTTTTCGGTGGTGGCCAAAATGAAGATGGCATAGGAGGGCGGCTCCTCCAGGGTTTTCAGAAAGGCGTTGAAAGCGCTGGTGCTGAGCATGTGCACCTCATCAACGATATACACTTTGTATTTGCCGGCCTGGGGTGCAAACCGCACCTGCTCTACCAGGGCGCGGATATCGTCGACCGAGTTATTGCTGGCTGCATCGAGCTCGTGGATATTCAACGAGCTCCCTTCATTGAATGAAACACAAGAGTGGCATGTATTGCAGGCTTCGCCGTCGGCCGACGGGTTTTCACAGTTGATGGTTTTGGCCAGGATACGCGCACAGGTGGTTTTGCCTACGCCCCGCGGTCCGCAAAACAGGAAGGCATGCGCCAACTGCTGGTTTTTGATCGCGTTCTTGAGGGTGGTGGTTATATGCGATTGACCGACAACGGTCGAAAAATTCTGCGGACGGTATTTTCTCGCCGATACAACAAACTGTTCCATGCCGCAATGTAATAATTTTTATCTCGCACCCGTCGGGTGCCACCCGACGGGTGGAATTTACAGCGGGGGGTGCCGGTGAAAAGGCTGGTCGCGGTCGAAAAGGTAGCGGTACGTGGCCAGCACCCGGCTGCGAATGGGCGTGAGGCTTTCGGCCACGGCGATCATCTTAGGATTGAAATCGCCGATCCACTGCATTTCATACTCCTCGTAGTGCAACCGGTGCTGAATGATTTTGCCGGCTTCCACGATCAGGTAGCTGTCAACGCCCCTTGCCTGCCATTCGGGTACAACGCCGAAAACGAGGCCTACAAAACGTTTGTTCACCCTGAACCGTTTCAGCCAGAGGAAATACAGCTTCTGCAACAGGCCGAATTGGCCGTTGAGGTATTTAAACCATTGGTTCAGGTCGGGCAGGTTGATAAATATGGCAACGGGCTCGCTGTTATAATAAACGAACCAGTTGATCCGCTCGTCGAGTACGGGCCTCATGCTGCGAAACAGCAGCTTGCATTGCTGCAGGCTCAGCTCTTTATTTCCCGCATGTTTGGCCCAGGCTTTATTATAAACGGTACAAAAGTCGGCGGCATATTTATCGATGTCTTTTTTCGACATATGCCTGGCGCTGAAACCGGGGTCCTTCTCTATATTCGCGTGGCGGTCGAACAGCTTCTGCTGGAAAGGCTCCCGGGGATGCATGCCGAAGCATATCTGCCGGTAGAACTGCTGAAAACCATAGCCCTCAAAGAGCGCCTGGTAATAAGGCGGGTTGTAATTCATGCAATACAGGGGCGGCTGAAATCCCTCGACTACCAATCCCCACCATTTGTCGCGCTCGCCGAAATTAATCGGCCCGTCCATCGTCGTCATCCCATTTTCGGTTAGCCATGACCGTGCCTGGTCGAATAACATATTGGCGGCTGCCTGGTCGTTGATGCATTCAAAGAAACCAATGCCGCCTGCCGGCCCCTGGTCGCCTTTGTTCTTGTACCGTTTGCTGAAAAAAGCGGCGATGCGGCCAACCGGCTGATCACCGGCAAACAGGATCCAGCGAATAAGCGTTCCATTCCGGAATGCCTTGTTTTTCGCGGGATCAAATACTTCCTCCACATCTTTGTCGAGCGGACGTATCCAGTGGGGATTGTCTTTATACAGTTGCAACGGCACTTCCAAAAAAAGGCGCGCTTGCTGCCGGTCTTTTACTTCAACTAATTGCATCATTGTTCTTTGCCAAGAAAGGGCAAGTTAAACCGAACCGGCCTATTTTTCTTTCTTTTCAGCACCGGCACGGGGGTCTGGAATTCCCAGTAATATATTTTCAGCAGGATCAGGAAATAGGAGATCAGCAAAGGGCCGAAGATCAGCCCCGGTAAATTGAAGAATTTCAGCCCCATCACCACACCCAGTACCGTAACAATGGGGTGCGTATCGGCCATTTTCTTTGCCAGCAAAAAGCGAACCACGTTGTCTGCCGAGCTGAGCACCACCGCTCCGAAAGCGATCAGTGATATGCCGGGCCACATATGTCCCGTGGCGATCAGGTACACGGCGGCGGGCGCCCAGACAAGCGCCGTTCCTACCACCGGCACAATAGACGACATGCCGGTAAACACGGCCCAGAATCCCGGCTCGGGCAGACCGGCGAAGCGATAGGCGAAATAAGCCAGCCCGCCCTGCACCAAACCGATCAGTGGCACGGCAAATGCATTACTCACGGTCTGGGCAACCAGCTCACGGCCAAACAGCTCGATCTGGTTGCGGGGAAAAGGCAGGAAGAAAACGATCGCCGCTTCCATGCGGTTCACGTTGATGATCATGAAGTAGAGGAAGAAATACATCATCGTGAAGGTGCTGAAAAAGTTGAGGCTGTTGTTGAGCACGGTGCTCATAAGGCCGGTACTGAATGCCTGTATCTGTTGGATATTATCGTCTGACAGCAGCCGGATACCGTACCGGGTTGTCAGCTCCTCGTCGAAATGCCGCAGTGTTCGCAGGATAATCTCGGGGTCCTGTATATAGCTGGCCATTTTATTGTAGATCATGCTGACGAAAAGCGTCAGCGGGCCCATAATAATAAGGCAACTGAACACGATGATGACGATGGCGGCGAGCCGCTTCGACCAGCGGCATTTTTTTACGAGGTATTCCGTCAGCGGCTTGGTTAACACGTAGATCATGACCGCCGCCAGAAAAGCCGTGAAGAACTCGATCAGGCTGTAGAGCAGGAAAGCGCCCATGGCGATGATGATGGCCAGAAAAAAATATTTGTTGATTTTGAGATCAGACCTGATTTCCATGGATGGGCATTAATAGGTGTTAATTAGACGGGATGCCGTAATTTTAGAAAACAATTTAACTGT
>JBDHYM010000137.1:0-8760 GCA_039811405.1 Flavihumibacter sp.
GCCCTGGTTCGCAAATACCAGGAGCGTCTGTACTGGCATATCCGCCGGATGCTGGTAGACCACGACGACACCAACGACGTTCTTCAGAACGTGTTCATCCGGGTATGGAACGGCCTCGATAATTTCAGGGCCGACGCCAAATTATATACCTGGCTCTACCGCATCGCTACCAATGAATGCCTCAGCTTCCTGGAGCAGAAGAAAAGGAAATCGTCGATATCACTGAGCGATGTGGAGGAAGGGCTTGCCAACCAGGTGCGGGCTGATAAGGACTTTGACGCCAGTAAATTGGAATGGGAACTTCAATTGGCCATTCAGCAATTGCCTGAAAAACAACGTATTGTATTTACACTACGGTATTACGACGAGATGCCCTACGAAGAAATGAGCCAGGTGCTCGATACCTCCGAAGGCGCGTTGAAAGCCTCCTATCACCATGCCGTAAAAAAAATAGAGGACTTTATACTCAACCATTAAACGCCGGGGGAGAAAAATTGTCTAACAGCATATATGAACCCAACGGAACATACGAGGAATGAGCTGGCTGCCCTGAGCGGACTGCTGGCTGCTGCCGACAGCAATGGTCGCCCCTATGCTGTTCCGGAAGGGTATTTTGAGCAGTTGCCCACCCGCTTGCTGCAACGCGTCGCAGGCCCGGCAGCCGGCGAGGTCTCTTCGCCTGCCAGCGGTGCGGACGCTGCCTCACCGTTGTTGACCGGCATTGGCAAGAAAATGCCTTTTTCAGTGCCGGCAGGCTATTTTGAACAGCCTGTCAGCCGGGTTCCGGTCCTGCCCGATGGGTTGGAAAAGATTCAACCCTACCAGGTACCCACCGGTTACTTCGATGCCCTGCCCGGCCGCCTGCTGGCGATGATTACCGGCAGGCCGGTGACTGTTCCCGCCCCTGCCGGTTCCGGCAACCAGGGAGGCGCCCGCATCGTTTCCTTCCGTCGCAACTGGATGCGGTACGCCGCGGCGGCCGTGCTGATGGCAGCCATTGCCACCGGCGGCTGGCTGTTCGTGCACAAACAAAATACAACAGGCGCCTTTACCATTGATAACCAGGAAGCCGTCGCCCGTTTGCAACAGGAACTCAACCAGCTAAGCGATGAGGCCATTCTCGAATACAACCAGCTACCGGCGGCGGGTGATATGCCCGCTAATGCCCTGGCTGTTAACGACGATAACCTGAGCGCGGCAGATATTCATCTTATGCTGGAAGACATAAGTGACAGCGCTTTGCAGGATTTTCTGAACCTGGAACAAACCGGCAAAGGCAATTTGTTATACAACTAACACGCTGATATGAAAAGGATTTGTACAATTTTATGGGTGATGCTATTGGGTTGTACCATGGCCTTTTCGCAGGGCCAGCAACGAGGGGGAGAACGCGTGGAAGCGCTTAAAATCGCTTATATCACGAAAAAGCTGAACCTGACAACCGACGAGGCGCAGAAATTCTGGCCGGTGTACAACCAATACATGGCCGACCTGAAAAAGACACGGCAGGAAACACGAGAGAATTTCGACGAGTTGGAAAAAGATGAAAAAGTGCTGGCGGTCAGAAAAAAATACCTGGGCGATTTCAGCAAAGCCCTTTCCCCCGCCAGGGCCAACGAATTCTATAAATACGAGAAAGAGTTTTACGCCTTTGTCGCCAAAGAGCTGCAGGAAAGACGTCAGAACGGTCCCCGTCAAAGACAAAACCGGTAAAGCGCGCAGCTAACGGCGCCGGTTAACCGAAAACAGGGGTTTTAATATCGTGGTAGAATAAAAACTTCCATCCCGCCGCCTGCCCGTCCGCCCACCATTGCTGCCGCAGTTCCATCGCTTTTTTGCCGTCGTAATCGTACTTCGCCACGAATTTGCTTTTCATCTGCTGCAGTTGTGGTGCATTGTCGCCGCCGAAGAAAACGGTTTCGCCCCCGTCAACGATGGTGAACGACTGGTGCCAGGGGCAATGCCCGCCATCGACACGATACCTGATATAACCGTCTATTACACCATCGCCGTTCAGCCACTGCACATTTGGTGCCGTTGCCAGGCATTCCAGTTCTTCCATGATATAAGACGGAAAACCTTTCTCTCGCGCAAAAGCAAACTCAGCCTGTTGAATATAATAGGTAGCCTGCGGAAAGCTGAGCACGCGTACGCCGGTGGCGGGATCGATATGGCTCACCCCGCCAGCGTGGTCTTTGTGCAGGTGGCTCATCAGCACTTTGGTGATCTTTTCCGGTGCTATGCCCGCCGCGCGCAGGTTTTGGTATAGCTGCAATGCACCGTCTTTCATGAAGCCCAGGCCCGTGTCCACCAGCAGAACATCTTCACTGGTAACCACCACAAAGGGTTGCACTTCCACCAGCAGGCTGCCCACCGGGCGCGACTGTATATCGTCGGTGTTTTTATCGAACGGAACAAACTGCTTGGAACTGTCTATCGAAAAAGCGCCTTCTGAAAGCGGGATGATCTGCATGCATTCAATTTTCATTAACGAAGAACCATTTGCCGGTCGGCATCCAGGCGTATCAGGATGAACAGCATTACCGTAAACGTGAGCAATGCGGTCCCTCCATAGCTGATGAATGGCAGCGGAATACCGATCACCGGGGCCAGGCCGATGGTCATACAGATATTGATCGTGATATGGAAAAAAATGACCGATGCCACACCATAGGCATAACAGCGGCTGAATACGCTTCGCTGCCGCTCGGCAATGCTGATAATGCGCATCAGCAGCAGGAAATAAATGGCGAGCAGGGTGAAGCTGCCCGCAAAGCCAAAGCCTTCCCCAATGGTACAGAAGATAAAATCCGTTCGCTGTTCGGGTACAAATTCATACCGGGTTTGAGTGCCTTTCAGCAGTCCTTTACCTGATAACCCGCCGCTGCCAATGGCGATCTTGCTCTGCTTCACGTTGTAATCGCCGTCGTCTTTTTTCTTGCCCGCCGATTTCTTCGCAATCTCTTCCGCCGCCACCGCGTCTTTGGGAATATAGTCTTTACCGATGGTATCGTAGATGCGCTTCACCTGGTACGGTTGCAGGATATGGTCGAACGCATAAGGCACTGCGAAGCGCTGGATGCCCACGCAAACCGCCCAGATGCCGACCACCACAAAGAGCACCTGCTTATGCCGTTTGATCTGCCTTCGTAAGAAATAGATGGCGATGGCCGCAATGCCGGTAAGGATCATCGCCAGCAGGTTGGGCTCCATCACCAGCGTGGCTACCACCAGTACGGCGAGGGAAAAGCCGATGATCAGCACCACGGGCGACAACCCCTCGCGAAACATCACCAGGAAGAAAGAAAAATATACCAGCGCCAGGCCCGTTTCATGCTGCATGATCGAAAGCACCGCCGGTGCCAGGGCAATGGCGGCCGCGATCAGTTGCGAACGGGTTTTGTAAAAATCGGTCTCCACGCGCGAGAGGTACTTGGCCAGCGCCAGGTTCACGAAAAGCTTGCAGAGCTCGGCCGGCTGTAGCTGGAACCCGCCGAAACGGATGATCGATTCCGTTCCCTTCACCTTGGTGTGAAAAGGAAAAACCAGCAATAGCAATAATATGCCGAAGGCATACCAGAGATTAGCGGTGGCCGTAAAAAACTTGCTGTCGGTGAGCAAAATAGCAATGGCCAGTATGCCGCCGATGCCGAAGTACAGCAACTGGCGGCTATAGTCGGTTTTCAGGGAAAGGAACGATTGCAAAATCGGATCCCCTTCCCGGTAGGTAACGGCAAAGATGCTGAGAATGCCGATGCTGACGAGAATGATATACAGCCAGATCAGCAACCAGTCCACCCCTTTTGATATTTCTGCTTTTCGCTGCGACATCATTAACCGGCTTTGGTGGAAAATCTTTTGGGTAATACTGCTTCAGGAGGCAGGCTGGTAGTACGTACATCGACCGGCAGCTTCCGGGGCTTCGACGAGTCGATGCCCGTGGGTTTGGCACCCGGGGTCGGTTGGCTGCTGTCGGCTTTCGGCGCCGGTTTGGGAGCAGGCGGTTCTATAACGGGCACCTGGCCCGGCCGCAGGAATTTCCTGATCACGCTGGTATCGCGGGTTTGGCGAAACCAGTTGTAAGCCCTTACAGAATCTGCCTTGAACTGTTCGCGCGTCAGCCAGGCCGGCATGAGATTGGCCGAAGCCACACGCTCCACTTCTTTCAGTCTTTCGGTGCGCAGGGTATCGTTCAGGTATTTCTCCATCAGCAGCGAAGCGATCGGTCCGGCCCAGGTTGCGCCGAAGCCCGCATTCTCCACCACCACGGCGATGGCAATTTTAGGGTTCTCGCGTGGGGCGAACAGCACGAACATCGAGTTATCCTTCAATTTGGTTCGCTTACCGTCGATCATCCGGTAGTTTTCGGCCGTACCGGTTTTGGCACAAACCGCGATACCCGGCACGCGGGCTACTTTGGCGGTACCAAAGTCCACCACATCCTGCATCCCCGCCAGTACGGTTTCATAGGTATCGTTCGATATGTGCGTAAGCACCTCGTTCTTGCGCCTGAACTTGTTAAGAAGGGTATCTGCCTCGGTTTCGCCGTCTATCTTTTGCACAAAATGCGGTGTATAGAAGTAACCCTTATTGGCCAGGATACAAATCGAATTGGCCATCTGCAGGGGCGTTGCCAGCAGCTTATCCTGGCCGATACCAATGGTAACCATTGTACAGGAATTCCATGAGCCGCGGTATTCTTTGTCGTAAGCGGCGGTATCGGGTACATTCCCGCCGTCTTCGCTCGGCAGATCTACCCCTGTCCGGTGTCCGAGGTCGAAGCGGGTAAGATAATCGTGCCAGCGCATCAGTCCCTTTCGTGCGTTGCCGTCGGCGGGATTGTCGACCGTAAGACGGAAAGCATTGCTGAAAAAGGAGTTGCAACTCCAGGCGATGGCCAATCGCAGATTCGCGGCATGTCCGGCCCAATGCTCGGTGCATTTCACCGGCCTCCGACAGCCCAGGTAAACGCCGCTGCACGCAATGCCGCTATTCGAATTGATCACGCCTTCGTCGAGCGCTACCAGGGCGCCGAGGGGCTTATAGGTAGAGCCCGGCGGATACTGACCTTTGATGGCGCGGTTCAGCAGCGGGCTGCTCACGTCGAGGAACAGTTTGTTGAAATTCTTTTGCTTGTCGGGTCCTGTCAGGAGGTTGGGATCGAAATGCGGACCGGAAGCCATGGCGATAATACCGCCGGTTTGGGGTTCGATGGCCACCACCGCACCCACTTTATTCGTCAGGAGCTTTTCGGCCAGTTGCTGCACTTCGATATCGATATAAGTGCGCAGGTTGCGCCCGGCGATCGCCGCCGTATCAAATTCACCATTTTCAAATTTCCCTACCAGGCGGTTCTTGTTGTCTTTGATCATGTACTCCACGCCGCGTTTGCCCATGAGCACCTTTTCATACGTTTGTTCAAGGCCGCTTCTGCCCACAAAATCGCCGAGGCGGTAAAAATTATTGGATCGCCTGATGATGTTTGAGTCGGCTTCGCCGATATATCCCATGATATGGGCCGCCGCCTGGAACGGGTAGGTTCTCACGGGTCTTTCCACGAGGGCAAAGCCGGGGAATTTGAAAATATTCTCTTCCAGGCGAGCGTGTACCATCGGCGGCAGCAGGTCTTCGAATATACTTGGCCGGTAGCGTCCGTTCTTGACAATGGCGGTGATGATCCGTTTTTTGAATTCGACGGTATCTATCTCCAGCAACTGGCACAGGTAAGCAGTGTCCACGCCCTTCACCTGGTTGGGGGTCACCTCCAGGTCGTACATGATGGTGTTGTTAAGAATGGCCTTCCCGTTCCGGTCGTAAATAATGCCCCGGTCGGGGTATTTCACTTTCGGATAAACGGCATTGTCCATCGCCAGTTGCTCATACTTCTTCGACACCAACTGGAGATTTACCAACTGCGCTATGATCGCCAGGAAAATACCGGCAATGATCAGACGAATAACGGTGGAGCGGGATTGATTGAAAACAGACAAAGAAATGGGATTTTGGATCGCTCTCTTCTGGCAGAGAATTTACTGGTTTATGTAGAATTCTTTACGGTCTAAAGGTAGTAAGGAGATTTGAATTATTGGAGATGCATTTTCGGATCAGCGGGGGTTCACCTGTGGGTTTTAGATTCCACACAGATGCAGGTTTGGGGTTTCACGCTAGTGTGGAGTCTGGTTCACGCAAAGGCCGCAAAGGAGCAATGACGCAAAGGGGTGGGGTTGACGGTTGCATAAACGGTATGTTGACAGTTCTGTTTTGCAGTCAGGATGGTTAAGCGCATTTGTTTTTTGCGGTCAGGAGAGCATATCTGAAGGTAAGCCTGTCGGGCAGTGCCAGACAGACAATTCTTTGCGTCATTGCTCCTTTGCGGCCTTTGCGTGAACCAGACTCCACACTAGCGTGAAACCTAAAACAACTGTTTGCGAGGCTCAATCTCAGGCCGCATTCGTCCGGTACCGCTCTTTCCTGTAAAACAGTAACTCGGTCACCAGTATCAGGCCCATGCTCACGGCCGTGCTGGCCAGCACTTTACCGATAAAATAGAAGAAACTTCCCGGAAATTGCAGCCATTCCAGCAATACCAGGTAACTATGATGTAAGAAGGTAAGCACAAAAACAAGCAATCCGTAAGGTGCCCATCCCATGCTGTGAATGGAAGGCGACCCATAGCTCTGCTCGGTGGTTTCCTGCCTGATGAGCATATTCACCAAAAAAGGCCGCACATAGGCTATCAATACGCAGGCGGCCGCATGCAATCCGGGTGTGCCCAGAAAGTAATCGAGCGTAAGCCCAAAAACAAAAGCGATCACCATCAGCCAGGTACGGCCCACGCTGAACGGAAGCCAGATGATATACAGGAAATACAGGTAGGGAACCACAAACCGGTGCAACGGCGGGATCTTGTGCAGTATAAACACCTGCACCAGGATGAACACCGCAAAGCGTATCAGGTTTTTCAGCAGGTCACTCATTGGTTTTTTTGGTTGCCGCCTCCAGCAGCTTTTGTTCTTCCAGTTGTGAATTCTGTGCCAGGTACACGTACTGCACCGTAGAGAAATTAGTGGTTGTTTTCAGTTTCAGCGTATGGAAATTCGAGCTCGGATCGGTGTAAAAAGTATCTACCGTTCCGATCAGGATATTGGGAGGGAAAATAGACGAAAGCTCACTGGTCATAATGGTGTCCCCTCTTTTTACCTCCACGCTCTTCGATACGTTCCGCATCTGTACATAATGGGGATCTACCCCGTCCCAGCCAACCGTTCCCCTTTCACCCGAATTCTTCAGTTTGGCGTCTACGCGAAACTGGCGGCTCAGCACGCTCATCACCGTGGCAAAATTAGCGCTCACATTGACCACCCGCCCCACAATGCCTGAAGGGCCGATCACGGCCATATCAACCTTCACGCCCTGGTCGGACCCGCGATGGATCGTATAAAAATTGGTTTGGGTGGTAACGAACCCGCCCACTACCATCGCTTCCATATAATGATATTTCTGAAACCGGAGCAATGAATCCACCCGGATGGAATCTACCACCAACTGCACGGCAGTATCGGCGGGCTGGTAGTTGCTGCGCAACTGTTCCCGCAGCCGCAGGTTCTCCTGCACCAGGGCCTCGTTAGCCTTTTTCAGCTTGAAATAATATTCAACATTGTTATAGCGGGCATTAATGCGTCCGGTCACTTCACTGGCCACGCCCATGAAAGCAGCCTCGTGAAACTTGTTGTAACGGAATAAAAAGGAAAGCGCCAGCACCTGCAATGCAAGAAAGAACAGGAAATTAAAATATCGCCTGATGAATAAAAAGATGTTACGCATGGTTTCCCTTTATCAACGCCCCGGTGCCGGCGGCGTTTCGCGATTGTTCTAACGCATCACGAATGGATAGCGATCGTAATTCTTAAGCGCAATACCGGTTCCGCGAACCACGCTTTTCAGCGGATCATCGGCCACGTGCACGGGCAGCTTGATCTTCTGGCTCAACCGCTTGTCCAGTCCGCGAAGCAGCGCACCACCGCCGGTAATATACAACCCCCGGCGATAGATATCGGCAGCCAGTTCGGGCGGTGTGGTTTCCAGCGCTTTGAGGATGGCTTCTTCTATCTTGAAAATGCTCTTGTCGAGCGCTTCGGCGATCTCCTGGAAGCTGACCATGATCTGCTTGGGAATACCGGTCACCAGGTCGCGGCCATTCACCGGGATATCATCGGGTGGATTGTCGAGGTCTTTCATCGCTGCGCCGATCTGGATCTTGATCTGCTCGGCGGTTCTTTCACCGATCAGCAGACTGTGATAACGGCGCAGGGCTTCCATGATGTCGGCCGTGAATTCATCACCCGCGATCCGGATACTCTGGTCGCACACAATACCGGCCAGCGCTATCACGGTTATACCAGTGGTACCACCGCCGATGTCGATGATCATATTACCTACCGGCTCTTCCACATCGATGCCGATACCCAGGGCGGCTGCCATGGGCTCGTGGATCAGGTACACTTCTTTGGCACCCGCCTGCTCGGCACTGTCGCGCACCGCCCGCTTCTCCACCTCGGTGATGGAAGAGGGAATGCAGATCATCATACGCCAGCTCGGCGGGAAAAGCGGTTTCTTGGGATAGATCATTTTGATCATTTCCCGTATCATGAGTTCAGCCGCGTTGAAATCAGCGATAACACCATCTTTCAGCGGGCGAACAGTCCGTATGCTTTCGTGTGTTTTTTCGTGCATCATCAGCGCGCGTTTGCCCACTGCCAG
>JBDHYM010000138.1:0-8695 GCA_039811405.1 Flavihumibacter sp.
ATGCCCGCATCGAAAAAACCGGTCGTTTCGTTGAACTGATCGGGAAATTTCAGTTTGGTGGGATCGATCCTTTTATTGGCCCAGCCCACGTTAAACCCGGCTGATAACAGGCTGGCATAACCGATCATCTGGTGGTACGCAATGGAGCCGTATGCCTTTGTTGAAGTAAGGTTCCCGCTGCCCGCCGCATCACGAAGAATAACACCACCCAGGCCCAGCCAGCCGTTCTCTATCTTGTCGCGCAATACCTGCGCATCGCCATAAATGCTGATGGTCTTATAAGGAACCGACATTACATTGATCCACTGGTTGCGGTAATTGGCGCCGATGCGGTAATCAGCATCGGGAATGAAGCCGGTATTGGCAGGGTTGGTCGTTAACGGCGAATTGAAGAACTGAGAAAAATGCAGGTCTTGCGCCCGCACCTGCCCGCAGCAAAACAGCGCCAGTAAAAACGCCGTCCAGTTTCGCAGGTAACTATTCTTTCGATTCATTTTGTGCTGCATTCATGGTTAACGGATCAGGGTAATATCGCCTTTTTTTGTAGCCCGGGTGCCATCAACAAACTCTACATCGAGTACGTAGGCGTATACGTCCATCGGTTGCATAACGCCATTGAATGTGCCATCCCAACCCTGTTTCAATGAATTCGACTCAAACACTTTTTGCCCCTGGCGGTTATAAACCAGGAACCGCATCCGCGCTATGCCGAACCCTTTTACATAGATGATATTATTGGGAGCCGGACCCGCAGGCGTAAAGGCATTGGGCAGGTCGATCTGCGGATCAATGAGGGCTTCGACGGTCTGGCAGGTCGTATCGATACAACCCGATACATTGATGGCCTGCAGGCAAACGTTGTACTGCCCGCTTTCATTGAACTGGTGGCTTATCTCCGATCGGTTGGTAGTGTGCAGGCTGTCGCCATCGCCAAATTCCCATATAAACCTGATCGCATCTGCCGAAGAGCTGTTGGTAAAACGGTGCGGCGTATTGACCCTGGGTATGGTAGGCGAATAGCTGAAATCTGCGGTGGGTTTCGTCTGCACCAGCACCTGTTTCTCTATACGGTCGGTGACATTACAAGTGTTCGGGTCGGTCGCCGTCAGGGTTACCGTGTAGGTACCCGGGTTTTCAAACACTTTCACCGGTGTTTTTTCGGTCGACGTAGTGCCGTCGCCAAAATCCCATAACCAGGTAACACCCGCTACGCTTGTATTCGTGATCAGCGCATTGTACGGCGCACAACCGTTCGGGATATCGAAATCTGCTTTCACCAGCGGACTCACATACATTTCTTTCACCACCGAGTCGCCCACATTGCAATAGGTGGTATCGGTCAACACCAACCTGACCAGGTAGCTGCCGGCAGCCGGGAAAGAATGCACAATGGGTCCGGCGCCGCTCACAATGCGGGTGCCATCGCCGAAATCCCAGATAAAGCTGGTATCGGTGAATGGTTTTGCCGGAGGCGCCACCGATTCGTTTATGAATTGGAAATTAAGTGATTGGCAAGGTGGTATCTTGCTGCCCGAAAAGCCCAGTGCCGCCGGGTTGGTGCGTACCCGCACATTCACATAGGCAGTATCTCTCTCGTTACAGCTTTCGGGATCGATCGCGATCAGCATCACCCGGTAATCGCCGATCTGGTTATACGTGTATTCAACGGAGGTATTGGTAGTGTTGACAGGGGGTGTTCCGTCGCCAAAGTCCCAGATATAACTTTTTGCATTTCGAACGGTATCCGCAAACTGGAAAGTGGTGGGTACGCATCCCGCCGTATCACGAACGCCGTCGATATACGCCACGGGGCCGGCGCCCACGCCGGCAAAATTAAAGTGGATCTTAACCGCCGCGAGGTTGCACTGTGCGCCGCTGCCTGTATTGTGTGACCCTGAATAACCGTTTGAACAACAGTAAGCGCCGGGTGATACAGGGAACCTGGGGCGCTGCCTGCTGTTTGTTACGCAGTTGGCGCACATCGCCTGGTATATGACCCCGTTTTGGTCGTACCGGCTGGTGCCGCCGTCAACATGTTCTGACAAGGGGCCGTTCTGCCCGAAAAAAGTAGCATATAGCAGGCTGGTCGCATCACGCTTGATCACAATGAAGTAAAAGTCGTTGTTGTCGGTGGTTGATTTGATCGCATCGGGTGAGACCGGCAGGCCGAGCGTACCCTGCATGCCGAAGCTGCCCATCTCTCCGCCCCAGCCTGAAACATATACATTCTCGCAACGATCCACCAAAAAGGCAACCGGCGAAATATTGGGGTTGGCCCCGGCGGTACCAAAGCAGGTACGGTATTCCCAGGCCGAGAGATCGGGTTGCAGTTTCCCCACAAACTGACGGGTGCCGGCGGTACCATAGGTCGCATTGATGAGGTTCATCTGCCCATAGGTAATACCCATCACATAAGGATAACCCGCCCGGTCGAACTTCAATCCCAGAACAGCATCACGGCTGTTGGTGCCAATAAAGGCAGTGCGCTGCAATACGGTTCCATCGCCCGAAAAAATGGCCACAAAACCATCGGTAGGGCCGCCGCCAAAGCCCGCGCCCACCGTGCCGGCATGATTGCCCGGCAGGTCGCTGCTTTCGGTAGCGCCACCCATATAGATATCACCGTTGAGCGGATGGATGGCCAGTACAAAGCCCGCATCGCGGCCCTTGCCGCCCAGGTAGGTCGACATCAATACCGTCGAGAGATTGGGGTCTGTTTTTATCAGCACCGCGTCTTGTCCGCCGCCGGCAAAAGTTTTAAAAGGGGCGTTGGCCGTAGTATAGAAATTCTCCGACATGGTGCAGGAAGCCAGGTAAATATTCCCCGCGTTGTCGAGCATCACTTCGCTCCGCGCGTCGTCCCCATAAAAATTAATCAGGCCATCGGTGCTGCCTGAATGGCTGTTCCGCGTGTTTAATCCGTCATGACCTGTACCGCCGATCCGCATCGAGCCTACCAGGTTGCTGCCGTTTGCATTCAGCTCGGTCAGCACAATATCGTAACCACCCAACCCACCGGCGCCGCCAAAGATACCGGTCGTGGGATAATCGCTTGAACTGGTTCTGCCTGCTATGATGAGGTTACCACGGTTGTTTTCGATAAGGCTATGCGGCTGTTCGGCTCCACGGCCGCCCAGGTAGGTGGCATAGACCATCTGGTTACCGTAGGTATTGAATTTCATGATACCCATATCGAAGATTTCATCTCCTCCCATACCGCCAAAATTTGACTGGTAAGCACCGTTTGAAACCGGAAAGCCCGGTGCAAACACAATGCCGCCCGTGTACATGGAGCCGTCGCCGCCGTAGGTGGCAGTATAGCCCCAGTTGTCTGCCCGGCTGCCGGTGAAAGTGGCGAAGATGAGCGTGGGATCTATGACAAGGGTCGATTGTGGGTCGTAGCTGCCGAGTGTAAACCGAACCGCATTGCCCTTGAGCTGGTACCGGTTTTCTATCTCCCGGCGACCCGTTGCAGTCAGTTGGTAGGTATAGGGCGCCATTTCAATCACCTCGCCGGTGGAAGTGGCGATGTGCAGTTCTCCCTTTTTTACCGAAAGCTTATCGGCACCGAGGTAATTCATCGCGATTTGCGAAGGATCGCCCCCCGGGTTTACAATGAACTCGTATTTGATCCATCCTTCATCGGTAAAATACCGCATGTCGATATTCGGGTATATGTTCTTGTATATAACGGCGCCGTATATACGACATTCACTGGCCCAGCGCGAAGGGTCATTGCCGATAAAATAGTTGTTTACGCCCGACTCCTGTTTTTCGCCGGTGTACATTACATTCTCATTTGCGCCGGCCAGCTCCATGGTATAGGCGTGCGAGCGCAGGGTACGGATCTCGGATGCACCAGGGTCAGCCGGGGCTGGCCCCGAAGGGGCGGGTGCGGAAGGAACCGGATCGGCCGGCGCCGCATAGGCAATCTTCTTATTCGAACGGGGCTTTTTCGGAATGGGCGCATCGTCATCGTGGCCGCCGCTTCCGGGTGCCCCGTGCGCCGAGAACTTCCGCAGGTCGTCGGGATGGTGCTGTACGATGGTAAAGCCGTTGCTGCGAAGATAGATTTCACCATTGCCCGCATTCGCCATGAATTTCACACGTGGATCCCACTGCCCTTTGTTTTCGATAAACTGCAGGCTGTTCGTGTTTTTTTGTGCAGTTGCGCCAACCGCAAGCAGGGTAAACAGAAGTATGGAGAGGTATCTAAGCAATGTCTTTGAATTTACGCCAAATAAATGAATTCTCTAAATACCAGGAAGCCTTAATCGATGTTTAACATGGATACAACTACGAAATGCGGCTCCAGGCCAATTTTCCTTTTTGCGACAGCAAAAAAAGCCTGACCGGCTGGTGTGCGGGCTCCCTTAGTTCGGGGTCGGCGGTTACCAGCCGCCGGGCCAGTTCCCCGGCTATTTCAACCCATTTCTTATCGGCTACCAGGTCGGCCAGCTTCAACGCGAGCTCGCCGCTTTGGCGGGTGCCTTCAATATCACCAGGCCCCCGCAGCGCCAGGTCTTTTTCAGCGATCAGGAATCCGTCGTTTGTAGCAACCATTGTGTTTAACCGTTCACGGGCCTCGCTGTTCAACTGCCGCCCTGTTAATAATATGCAAAAACTCTTTTCCGCACCACGGCCCACCCGTCCTCTCAGCTGGTGTAGCTGCGAAAGCCCGAATTTTTCGGCGCTTTCTATCACCATCACCGTGGCATTGGGCACATTTACCCCCACTTCGATCACCGTGGTAGCCACCATGATCTGAGTATCATGCCGCACGAATCGTTGCATGTTTGTCTCCTTGGTGTCGGGCGGCTGCCGGCCATGCACCATGCTGATCCAGTATTTTGGCTCGGGAAAGAATGCTTTTACGTTTTCATACCCCCGCATAAGGTTTTCCAGGTCGAGCTTTTCCGACTCTTCGATCAGCGGGAAGATAATATAGGCCTGCCGGCCTTTGCCGATTTCCGTCCTGATAAAGTCCATCACACTTGCCCTGGCATCGTCGTACCGGTGAACGGTTTGAACTGGCAGCCTGCCCGGTGGCAGCTCGTCGATAACGCTGTAGTCGAGATCGCCATAAGCGGTCATGGCCAGGGTTCTGGGAATGGGTGTAGCGGTCATTACGAGTATATGCGGGGGAACAGCCGCTTTTTTCCAAAGCCGCGCGCGTTGCGCCACGCCAAAGCGGTGCTGTTCGTCAATAACGGCCAGGCCTAGCCGATGGAATACTACTTTCTCTTCCAGCAGCGCATGCGTGCCGACAACAAAATGGATTTCTCCGTTGGCCAGCCGTTCGAGTATCGGCTTGCGGCGGGCCGCCCTGGTAGACCCCGTGAGCAGCTCTACCTGCAGCGGCATATCCTTCAGCAACACGGAAATGCTTTCATAATGCTGCCGCGCAAGTATTTCGGTGGGCGCCATCAGGCAGGCCTGGTATCCGTTGTCGGCCGCCAGCAACATGCTCAGCAGGGCTACCATGGTCTTGCCGCTGCCCACATCGCCCTGCAGCAAACGATTCATCTGGCTGCCTTTTCCCATGTCGTGCCGAATCTCTTTCAGCACCCGCTTCTGGGCATTGGTGAGCGGAAAAGGCAGGTGCTGCCGGTAAAAATCATTGAACAGATCACCTACCTGCGAAAACACCACGCCCCTGGAATGCCGGTTCCTTTCAAGACGCACCAGGCTAAGTCTAACCTGTGAGAAAAAAAGCTCCTCGAATTTGAGCCGCTCCAGCGCCTGGTGGTAAGCTGCTTCGGTGGCGGGGAAATGGATCGACTGGTAGGCATCGAAGCGGGAAGGAAACCGGAATTTTTCGAGCGGGCCGGGAGGAAGGTTTTCGGGAAGATCGGCGGGCTTCAATGCTTCGAGTAGCTGGCGGATGAATTTTCCCAGTTGCCGCCCGTTCATCGATTTTGCTTTCAGCTTTTCGGTGCTGGGATAGATCGGTTCCAACACGGCGCTGCCGGCCGGCCGGGCAGCGGGCGCCAGCACTTCCATTTCAGGATGACTGATTTGGAGCCGGCCGTTAAAGACCGAAGGCTTGCCGAATACCAGGTAGGTTTGCCCCGGCACCAACTGCTTCTGTATCCACGGTATCCCCTGGAACCATACCAGTTCCAGTTCATCGGTCGCGTCTTTCAGGGTGGCCACCAGCCGTCTCGAACGCCCTTCACCGAGGCACTGGCTATTGACAAGCGTACCCGATACCTGGATATAATCGATGGTAGTGCGTGCGGCGCGAATAGGATCAACACGGGTTTTATCGATGTGCCGCAGGGGAAAATGATCGAGCAGGTCTTTGTACGTAAAAATGGACAACTCCTTTTTCAGCAGATCTGCCCGGAGCGGTCCCATCCCCTTCAGGTATTCAATCGGGCTGGATAATATTACGGCGTCGAATGAGATGTCGGCGAATTTCGTCCAAAATTAGGGGGTTAGTTAGAAGGCTCGTTCATGCCGGTGAATGTTTTCGGCGTGTGCACGAATTCCTTCCGGTCTTTTCGCACGCGCAGCAGTGCTTTGATCATGCTGATGATGAGTTTGGGAAGGCTCATCAGCGCCTTCATGGTGGCGCCCGAGTAAAACCGCGAGGGTACGGCAATAGCGAGGGTAAGCAGGAAAAACAGGAGAAGGCTCAGCCACCAGCCCACCACCGGGAAGAACAGGTTCCAGCCGGTAATGTAGCGAACACCTGCCAGCACCACGATCGCAAAGAAAACGACCATGTATAACGATCTTGGCAGCAGCAGGTTCTGCATTAGCTTATTGTAGTACTGGCGGCTCCTCGGCACATGCTTCAGGTCGGGCGCAAGAAAGCGCCTCACCTGGTAAAGCTGCGCTTCCATCCAGCGCATGCGCTGGTTTTCAAACACGTCCTGTGAAGCGACTTTCTCATCGAGCACATAGGCGTCGGGAATATACCGCATCCGGATGCCGCGGATCAGCAGTTGCATATCGATCTCGCGGTCTTCACCCGGGTTCTCGAGTATGGGCTTATAGCTGAAAATGGCTTTTATCAGGCCCGTTTCGAAAGCCATGCCCGATCCCGCGGGCGCCGCCGAAAATCCCAGTGCCTGGGGTCCCAGCCGGAACAGGTGGTTATTGATCTCTTCGCTGATGCCATCCATCATCGCCACCTTATTCTGCTGGTTTTTGGCAACGCGGTGACATTGCATGGCTTTGAAGCCGGCCTGGTAATAGCGATTCACCAACTGGAGGCAGTCTGCTTTCATGATATTATCGGCGTCGAGAATCATGACCAGGTCGTACTGCTCTTCCGAAATCCGCTGCAGGGCAGCATGGATGCTTTTGGCCTTCATGCGCACCGACAGTTCTATGATACGGATGCCTTTGCGGCGCAGCTCACGGATGGTGTCGGAACGAAGAGAATCGGCAATGATAGTGAGGTCGAACAGATCGGCCGGGTAATTGTGCCTGAGTACTTCTTCGGCCGTATGTAAAATGATGTGATCGTCTTTAAAGGAAGGGATAAGCACCGCGATCCGGGCAAACTGGTCTGTTTCCGGGGGAAGGATTTCTTTATACATCATTCCGGCAATAGCCACCATCAGCAGGTAAGCGATGCTACAGAACAGATAGATAAAAAGAATGAGCCCTGCAATGTAGATTACGGTCAACACGGACGGTCAAAATAATTAAAAATCATGGTACTACCAATACAATATATGCAAAAAGCCGGCTGGGCCGGCTGGGGTGTGGTGGGTATTTTTCAGGTTGATCAGGCACTGTCGCGCTGGATCAGCGCAGGCGGAGTGTGCAACAGTATCCACAGGTCGAACAGGAAACTCTGCTTGCGTGAATAAGCCAGGTCAAGCTTGATCCGCTCTTCGGTGGTCATGGCGTGGCGGTTCTTTTTGCGGATCTGCCACAGGCCGGTGATACCCGAGGGGGCCATGAAACGGAGCGACCAGTCGTCGGTGGTCAGCATCGATGCTTCATACAGTGGCAGGGGGCGGTTGCCGACGATCGACATATCTCCCTTCAGCACGTTGAAAAACTGAGGCAGCTCATCCAGGCTACTGTTGCGGAGCCATTTACCGATACGGGTGGTACGGGGGTCATTGGCTACCTTAAAAAACACTTTCTGCTGGCCGAAAGCATTGAGGTGCTTCAACTGATCTACCTGCTTATCGGCATCGCACCGCATGGTGCGGAATTTAATAAAATCAAACACCCTGTAGCCGCGACCTGCTCTTTTGGAAATATAAAATACAGGGCCCTTGCTTTCCAGCTTGATGGCGAGCGCAATCAATGCCATCAGGGGAAGGGTAAGAATGATGGCGAACAGCGATACCACGATGTCGAAAAGGCGGCGGCCGAAAGCCAGTGTGCTTTTTTCGCGTAATTGTTCCAGCAACTCAAGCTTCTCCCTGGCCTTCGATCGGCTTTTCATTTTGACCTTACCCAAAAAGTTGATGCGCTGGATCAGCTTGATATCGGCCTTGCGGGTGTCGATCACATCGTCGTAATACCGTTGCAGGGTGGCGGGGTCATACCCGGCAGTATCGCCCGGCATACGGTCCATCAGCACAGGTACCAGATGAAATGCTTCTTTCGACCGCAGGTAACCCACGAGTTCGGCGACGGCCGTGAGGGAAACAGACTGGTCGATAATGAATACAGCCGGAGCGGTCTTTTGCTGCTGCTCGATGCGGCGAAGTATATTGAG
>JBDHYM010000139.1:0-8664 GCA_039811405.1 Flavihumibacter sp.
TGCTGCGCGACAACGGCATTACCGACGTAAAAGTGGTATCGACCGAAGGTTTTTTGTCCGATCATTATAATCCTGCCACTAAAACAGTGAACCTCAGTGCAGATATATATAATGGAACTACTATATCTTCGGCTGCTGTAGCGGCCCATGAATGCGGCCACGCAGTGCAGCACCAGGTGGGGTACCCTTATTTGCAGCTTCGCAGCAAGCTGGTGCCGGCCGTGCAGTTCAGCTCAACAATTGTGCAACTGGTGCTGATCGCCGGTATTTTGCTGATCAAGATATTTCCCGGGCTCCTGTTGGCGGGTATTGTGCTGTTTGCGGTAACCACCCTGTTTTCACTGGTAACCCTGCCGGTAGAGTTCGACGCCTCCCGCCGGGCACTGGCCTGGCTGCAAACCACCCAGGTAACCACTCCCGAAGAATATCCCGGCGCCAAAGATGCGCTCAAGTGGGCAGCCATGACCTATGTAGTGGCGGCAGTGGCCTCGCTGGTAACCCTGATCCAGTATATAGCCATTTATAACAGCCGGCGCGACTGATAACGGTTTCCGGCACACATATTATAAGATAGTTCACGCCAAACTGCCCTTCAGGGCAGTTTTTTTATGCCTGTGCTACCGGCGGCTCCGCCCGCTGCACCAGGGGTTTTTGTGGACAGATTTAGGCAGACAGCGTTTTGGATATTACATTTGTCTTAACATTTGCAGATTGCGAATTTTTGCACACCGCATAAAATCCGATCTTTTTCAAAACCAAATTCAGGTGTTTTATGAGAACAACCTTTAAAATGACTGCATTTCTTTGCAGCGTACTCTTGTTCCTCTCTGTCCAATTGCCGGCGCAGAACAAAACTGTTTCCGGTCGCGTTACCGACCAGAAAGACGGGGCTCCGCTCGTCGCTACCGTTACCGTAAAAGGCACAACCATTGCCACCACTACGGGGGCCGATGGCAGCTTTAAAATGGCGGTGCCTGCCGATGCCAAATTACTGGTCATCACGTCGGTAGGATATGTACAAAAAGAAGTCGACGCCATTGAAGATTTACAAATTACCCTTAGCGCAGGCGATAACAGCCTTTCCGAAGTGGTAGTGGTGGGTTATGGTACCAAGATCAAACGCGACCTTACCGGCTCGGTAGCCAAAGTAGGCGCCAAAGAATTGGGAAACACACCTGTTACCAGTTTCGAAAATGCATTACAGGGACGCGCAGCCGGTGTGCAGGTAGAGCAGCAGAACGGTAAGCTGGGCCAGGGCATTAAGGTGCGGGTCAGGGGGTCAGCCTCAGTGACTGCCGGCAACGAGCCGTTATATGTGATCGACGGTATTCCGGTTACCACCACCAACCTGTCGAGCAACGGCGCGCAAACCAGCCCGCTGGCCGATATCAATACCAACGACATTGAGTCTATAGAGATCCTGAAAGACGCTTCTTCGGCGGCTATCTATGGTTCGCGGGGTTCCAACGGCGTAGTGCTGATTACCACGAAAAGAGGTAAGGCCGGGCGGTCGAAGATCGATTTCGGCTTTTATACCGGCAGCCAGAAACCGACCCGCCATGTCAAGTTCCTGGATGCGAAACAATATGTCGATTTTCTTACCCAGGCAGCAGTAGGTGCGGGTAAATATGAATACCGCCTTGGCTATTGGGATACTGAAGAAGAAGGTATCGCCGATTACATGGATTATGTGGAGAGCAGGTTCACCCGCTATTCGGCCGGTAACGACGACTGGAAAACCGCTAAAGTGAATACCAACTGGGAAAAGCTCGCGTTTCAGCGGGCGCCGATTACCCAGTATGATCTTAGCATGAACGGTGGAAACGAGAAGACCACCTTTTATGTAGGCGGCCAGTACCTCGACCAAACCGGTATCGCCCTGGCCAACAGCCTGAAGCGCTATAACTTCCGGTTGAACGTTGACCAGAAAGTAAACGGCTGGCTGACAGTGGGCGCTAACCTGAGCTATGCCCGCACGCTCAACCATCGCGTGTCGAACGACAACGCTTTTTCCACGCCGCTCCAGATGGTGGCATTGTCGCCCATTACGCCCGTTATCGATCCGAGAACCGGCCTTCTCAGTGGTGCGTCAGACCCGGACCGGTCAGGTAACCCGGGCGGTCCCAATACGAATTATCCCGTTTATTACAACGGGCTGCTGAACGTAGACAACGCTTACTATCATACTTATTCGAACCGGAGTATCGGGAATATCTACGGCCAGGCCCAGATATCCAAGAGCCTGAGCTTCCGTACCGAGCTGGGTATGGACCAACTGAACCAGACGGAAGAAGCGTATTATGGTCCGCTTACGGAAAGGAATGCAGGCTATCCCAAGGGCGGCGGCTTTACCACGGGCGACCAGATATTCAACTACACGACCAATAACTACCTTCGTTTCAATAAGGAGCTTGACATCCATTCATTCGATATTGTGGGTGGGATGAGCTACCAGGAGTCGAACTGGTTTACCCAGCGTGGCGATGCCGAAGGCTTTCCCGGTCCGGCGTACAAAAAGCTGACCAGCGCCGGTACCAAGTCTGACGTGCGGTCGGGCGAGCAGGAGTACAGCTTCCTTTCGTATTTCGCCCGGGCAAACTATAAGCTGCAAGACAAGTACCTGCTGGCGCTGAGCGGCCGTTTTGACGCCTCGTCGCGCTTCGGCCCTAATAACCGGTGGGGCTTTTTCCCCGCGGCTTCACTGGGCTGGATCGTTTCTGACGAGAAGTTCCTGGAAAATTCCAAAACCATCAGCTTCCTGAAGCTGAAAGCCAGCTATGGTTTGACGGGTAATGCGGAGATCAGCAACTATCCCTGGCAGAACCTGTGGGCGGGAAACGGTGCCTATGCACTGATACCCGGGCAGATTCCCTTCCAGTTGTATAACCCTGACCTGAAATGGGAAACCACCGCCAGCATGGACTTCGGCGCCGAGATCGGCATTCTGAACAACAGGGTAAGCTTTGAACTTGATTACTATATCCGCAACACCACTGATCTGTTGCTGAACATGGAGGTGCCCGGTTCCAGCGGCTATACTTCGCAATTGAAAAACCTGGGCAAGCTCACCAACAGAGGCTTTGAATTCACCATCAATTCGGAGAATATCATTACCCGTGATTTCCGGTGGACCACCAATATCAATTTCGGTTTGAACCGCAACAAGATCACTGACCTGAATGGCATTGAGCTGGGTGTGGGCGAATACAACCGCGCCCGTGAAGGCCAGCCGCTGGGCGTATTTGTGGCCCGCGAATTTGCAGGTGCTGATCCTGCCAATGGCGATGCGCTGTATATTAAGAACACCAAAGGTGCCGATGGGAAAATCGACCGAAGCACTACCAATGATTATAACGAGGCCGAAGAGGTAGTGATTGGTAACCCCAATCCGAAATTCATCTACGGCATGCGCAACAACCTGGTGTATAAAAATTTCGAGCTGGATATATTCCTGCAGGGTGTTCAGGGCAATAATATCTATGCCAGCGGTGGTCAGTATATGTCGTCGAGCGGCAGCAATGGCTTCGATAACCAAACGGTAGATCAGCTCGCCGCCTGGAAAAAGCCCGGTGACATCACCATGGTGCCCGAAGCCCGTCTTTTCTGGCCGAACGGTACCGATGCTTCCAGCCGTTATCTCTACAACGGATCTTACCTGCGCGTAAAACAGGTTACCCTGGCGTATAACTTACCCAAAACGCTGATGAATAAATTCAAGATGGACCGGGTGAGGATATATGCACGTGCACAAAACCTGTTCACCATTACGAAGTACAAAGGATGGGATCCCGAGGTGAATGCCGACTACCAGGCCACCAATATCAACCAGAATGTCGATTTCTATTCGATTCCCCAGGCCCGTACCATCATTTTTGGCGTAAACATTGGCCTCTAATCCTCGAAAATGAAAATCATGAAAAAGTTCAATGCTAAAATAATCGTTGTGATCGCTTTTGCTGCGGGCACGATGACTGCCTGTACAAAAGAGCTTGACAGGCAATCGTTCAATAATGTGGAAGAAGATGTTGCCCTGGGTACCAGCGGTGGCGTGGAAGCGGCCCTGATCGGGGCGTATTCACGCGCCGGCGACGACAATGTACTGGGTGGCGGCTTTGGTGTTATCAGTGAATTGCTGGGCGGCGGCGATGAGATTGGCTGGAGCGGTACCTACCAAGGCTACACACAGATATATAATAAGGCCATACCAAAGAACAACGGTTTTGCCCAGGATACCTGGACCGAGTCGTACGAAGCCATCAATGTGGCGAATAAAGTGCTCGCCAACCTGGACAAGGTGACCGAGGGGAAAAAAGCCAGCATTGAGGGACAGGCGAAATTCCTGCGCGCAGCGATCTATTTCGATCTGATACGGTTGTATGCAAAGGCATGGAACGACGGATCACCCGCTTCCAACGACGGCGTACCGCTGGTGCTGACGCCTACCGATGAGATCACTGAGGCCAATAAAGTGCCGCGCAGCAAAGTAGCCGAGGTATATGCGCAGGTGATCAAAGACCTGCAAGATGCCGAATCGCTGTTGACGATACCTTCCAGTCTCAATTTTTACGCCTGCCGCACAACGGCTTCGGCATTGCTCGCGAGGGTGTACCTGCAGCAGGGCAAATACGACCTGGCGGCCGAGGAAGCAAACAAGGTGCTGACCACCGGGAAAAACTCGCTGACGGCTACTTACATGGATGCTTTCCCGGTCGACTATGATAACAGCAACAAAGTGGTCGGAAACACTACAGAAGATGTGCTTGCCATGCAGGTTACTGCTTCCACTGGTTACAACGATTTCAACACTTTCTTTTCACCTCTGGGCCGGGGCGATATCGAGGTCAACGAGAAATATTTCGATGATTATGAATCGGACGATCAGCGGCTGGATGCCTATTACGACGACGGCTCTATTTATTGCGGCAAGTTTGACATGGTGTATGGCGCCGTTCACATCATTCGCCTGGCTGAAATGTACCTGATCAGGGCTGAGGCCAATTTCCGCGAGGGAACCTCTCTCGGCGCTGCGCCGGTGGATGATATCAATGTGATCAGGGCCCGTGCCGGCTTGTCTGGTCTGGGGTCGGTAACCCTCGACCAGATATTACTTGAACGCAGGCACGAGCTTGCTTTTGAAGGGCATAAGCTGCACGATGTGAAACGCCTGCAAACGGCTGTCGGCACCATTCCCTGGAACTCGCCCAAGCTGGTATTGCCCATTCCGGAAAGGGAAACCAAGATCAATCCGAGCTTAACCCAGAACGAAGGATATTAATGGTTTGAGGTTTGAAGTTTGAGGTTTGAGGTGCTGCCGCAGGTGCAGTGGACAAATAAAAAAGGCGACTTACACTTAGTGTAGGTCGCCTTCTAGTTAGGTAAACTTGTTATGCGGCAGCACCTCAAACCTCAAACTACAGCTTAATTTCTTCGTCGTGCTGATCAAAGAAATGAAATTCAGTCAGGTGGTAGGCGGTGTTCGGGCGAAGTTTGATATTCTGTTTGAACTGCCTTTTCCATTTCCAGAGCTTGCTGAAGAGCCAGCCTTTTGTCAGGTAAGCGTGCATGATGGGGTGTACCGACAGCGTCAGGTTGTGGTGGCTGTGGGTAATCAGGTAATTGAGGTTTTTTTCAATCTCATCTTCCAGTACCAGGCTCGATGATATCTTGCCGGTTCCGTTGCAGGCCGCGCAAACTTCCATGGTATTGATGTTCAGCTCCGGCTTCATGCGTTGCCGGGTGATCTGCATCAGCCCGAATTTGGAGATGGGCAATACGGCATGTTTGGCCCGGTCGGTTTTCATAAAACCTTCCATGGCGTCGAGCAGTTTTTTCTTGTTTTCCGGCAGCTTCATATCGATGAAATCGGCCACGATGATGCCACCCAGGTCGCGCAGCCGCAACTGGCGGGCGATCTCTTCCGCTGCTTCGAGATTGGTTTCGAGCGCGTTCTGCTCCTGGTTATTGCTCACGCTCTTATAGCCGCTGTTTACATCGATCACGTGCAGGGCTTCGGTATGTTCGATGATCAGGTAAGCGCCGCTGGGCAGGTTCACCGTTTTACCGAATGCCGCTTTCACCTGCTTGGTAACGCCATACTGGTCAAAGATCGGGGCGCCGTTGTGGTAATAAGAAACGATATCGGCCTTATCGGGCGCAATGCGCTGGATATATGACTTGGTATCGTTGAAAATATTCTTATCGTTGATGACGATGCGGTTGAAGTCGGCGTTCAGCAGGTCGCGCAGCATGCTGGTGGTCTTGGTCTGTTCGCTCAGGATCTTTGCCGGGGCCACCGCGCCGCGCAGGTTCTGCTGGATGGTTTTCCAGGTATCGACCAGGGCGCCCAGGTCTTCGTGCAGTTCGGCAGTGTTCTTTCCTTCTGCAGCCGTACGCACAATAACGCCGAAATTTTTCGGCTTGATGGCTTCGATGATCTTCTGCAGCCGCTTTCTTTCTTCGGAAGAATGGATCTTACGCGAAACGGCTACCACATCATTAAAGGGCGTGATAACGACAAAGCGTCCCGGAAGAGAGATTTCGCAACTCAGCCGCGGACCTTTGGCTGCAATAGGCTCCTTGAGTATCTGTACCAGCACGTTGGGCTTTCCCCCCACTACTTCGTTGATCTTGCCGGTTTTGATGATCTCGGGCTCTACCTCGAATTTGGAGAAATCAAACGCACCCGACTGGTCGTTGATCGACTGCTGGGTGAATTTGAGCAGGGAACGCGCATAGGGGCTCAGGTCGGTGTAATGCAGGAAGGCGTCTTTCTCGAACCCTACATCTACGAATGCAGCATTCAGGCCCGGGATAAGCTTTCGAACTTTTCCCAGGTATAGATCACCGACGGCAAAACTGGCATCTGCTTTTTCATTGTGCAGCTCTACCAGCTTCTTATCTTCCAAAAGAGCAATTTCCACACCCTGTGGTGCGGAATTAATAATTAATTCCTTGTTCAAGCGAGTAATCTTTTTACTTCAGTACCGATCTCACCAAAAGGAAATAGCTGATAGGTTAACTGCGTGGCCGTTATCCGTAACTGGCAATAATCACCGGATAACAGTCACGAACGTTCACAAGACGGGAATTATTTCTTGCCTTTCTTATGACGATTCTTTCTCAGGCGCTTTTTGCGTTTGTGTGTGGCGATCTTATGACGCTTTCTTTTCTTACCGCAAGGCATATTCAACGATTTTATATTCTCAAATCAGTTTATTGCAACTGTTGTACACGTTTTTCCAATTCTGTTTTCAACGCGGCGTTCTCTACATGGTCGGCCGCCCGTTTGTACCAGTCGGCCGCTTTCTGTTTATTGCCCATCCGCTCATATCCCTCGGCCAGCATCAGCAATACTTCCATGTCGTGTGGTGTAGCCTGCGATACTTTCTCCAGCCTTTCCACCGCTTTATCGTATTGTCCCGATACAATACCGCCAATTCCAAGCATTTTCTGGGCATAGATATTGGTGGAATCTTTCCGGCTTACTGCCAGGATCTGCTGAATGCCCTGCATCAGCTCCTGCGGGTTGTCGGCCGGCGCGCCGAAAATATAGGTGCTGCCCAGCCCGATTTGCAGAGAGTCATTGTCCGGATCCAGCACCAGGGCCTTTTCAAACAGGTTTTTTGACTCGGTAGCCAGCCAGGATTTGATCCCCGGCTGATCCACGCCACGCAGGTTGTTCAACAACAATTGGGCTGCAAAGGTGAGACTTTTTTTAGAATTTTCCAATTTAGCGGCTTCCGCTGTGTAAAAAGCAAAGGGGAGGAAGGCATGGGCGGAATCGCTCCAGAAGGAGGCCAGTTGCCGGTACACCTGCAATTGCTGGTCTTTTACATCACCCCGTACTACAGATCCGGCCAGTTTACCGACGTAGGCCTGCTGATTGGCAGGCAATTGTGCCGTCGCCGCCTGTATGGCGGTGCTGATATCGAACGGCGATTCCTTTTTTTCAGTATTGGCAGCGGCCTTCTGCCGGGGAGGTTTGGTATTTCCCCAGAAATAGATCCCCAGCAGGGCTATGCAGCCCACGGCGACAACGATAATTTGTTCTTTTTTCACCTTATTTCGCTAAGGTGGCAAAATTACATCTCTTCGTCGGGGTTTGGTTGCCCTTCCTTAATTGTTTTGAGTTTTTTCACTTCCTGCACAAATTCTTTCGCAGGCTTGAAGGCCGGGATGTAATGCTCGGGGATTTCGACGGCAACATTTTTCTTGATGTTGCGGCCAATCTTTGCGGCCCGTTTTTTAGTGATGAAACTTCCGAAGCCCCTGATATAAATGTTCTCGCCCTGCGACAGCACGTCTTTCACCTCTTTGAACATAGCTTCGAGTGTAACCAGCACATCCACCTTCGGAATACCGGTCTTTTCTGCAATTTGATTGATGAGGTCGGCCTTTCTCATAATAGCCAGGTTTGTGTCGGGAACAAATATGAATTTGTTAATTAATATAAATCAATCCAAGAAACTCTACAACACTCATGCAATTTATTGATTTTGAATTAAATTGAAATATTTTTCGTTACGTATTTATGCAAAAAGATTTTACCGGCCGGCTCTTGCATTGGAACGAGACGGAGAACACCCGTAAAATGCCCTGGAAAGGGGAGAAGGATCCCTATAAAATATGGCTGAGTGAGATCATTTTGCAGCAAACCAGGGTAGA
>JBDHYM010000140.1:0-8606 GCA_039811405.1 Flavihumibacter sp.
AAATTCTTTAAAAATCAACCCAATGCGATGCATTGCCAGTTCATACACATTCTTTCCCATTTGCACCTTGTTTTTAAACGGCGGCAGCTTTGTTTCCGGCCGGCTCCAGTTTGTCCATCCCCATCTTTACATATCTTTTCCAGTAAAGCATGGTGGCGAACCCGCATTTTTCGAAAATAAGGATATGTCTCGCCTGTACGACCGCTTCAATTTCAAAACCGGACCGAAGTGCCCGGATGATCTCCTGTAGCAGGGCAGAAAGAACTGCGCTGTCATCATCAGCGATATAATAATTGTTGATGATGGCCTTGTTTCCGTCGAGCTTTACGGGAATAAATCCGACAGTATCTGTTTTCTCCGTTCCGATATACCATCTGTAATCCGGTGATGTTTTATAGGGATAATTCAGGTTGTAACGAAGCACCTCTTCGTCCATTACCAAATGGGCAACCAGGTCATACAGACGTTGATCCTTTCCTCCTAATGTAACGATTTCCATATTGTATCTGCCTGTTCTTCTGTTTTACGGGTAAACCATTCCTTCCGTCAGTGCTTTCCATTCAATCTTTGCCACGCCGACAATGGCGCTGACGGCAATAAGGCCGTTTCTGAGCTTATCCGGCACGCCGGCATTCCTGAAGTTAGGCCGCTCGTTCCTGCCATAAATGCAGGCATAGATGCATTTTTCCGTTCTTGAGATCATAAAAGTGGAAGTAGCCGCTTCGCTGTAAAAATGAGCGATGTTGGTATGACCGGGCTGCGTGGGATCGATGGATGGAGCGCACTTCATAAGCAGGTTCTCTTTTTCATCTTCCTTCAAAAAATCCCGGCTGATCTTTTTTACCTGTACCCAGTCATATCCCTTTGCCTCGATATTTCCCGGGCCGGGTATATCGATACAGATATAATCGCCTTGCACAGGAGGGCGATCAACGGCACGGCCATCGAAGTCATACAAGCTAAAGGAAGCGCTGCCCTCGCCTGCGTATTTCTCCCAGCAGTTGATGTTGAGAAACCGCTGTTGCAAGAGAGCAAATCTCGGTTGGGCATCCGCCTCGTTTTCAAAGCACCTGTAGCTTTCTGTATCGTGATAGCCGCCCCCGGTATGTTCCGGAACGCCGGGAATTTGCCTGGGTTTCATTGTAGCTGTCAAAGCTTTTATGGTTCTTTCCAAGCTGTCATGTAGCCGCGCGTTCTTTGGTTGAAGCAGGCTTGGAAAATGTGCATCTAAAGCCACCTCGAATTTACCAAGGCGGTGTGTATTCTCAAAATAATTTATATGTGGTTGGTACTGCGCGGCGATGCGTTATTTTTCCGAAATTGAATGGCAGTGGAATCATCGCTAATTTTAGCGTGCAATACATTTTAAACCAGCTCCCGGATAATGAAAAAGCCAATCCTATTATGGGCATTGCTGTGGGCCTTCACGCAATCTCATGCACAGTTCTTTAATGAGGAGGTAAAAAAACTACACCAGAAGGCGACGGAAAAAAATGATACGCTGCAATTGTATCGCCTCCAAAAGGAAGAAACGGCGGTGGATATACAGTCCGCGCGATTCAGTTTCCTGCCCAGGGTGGCCTTTACCGGCACCTATACCCGGCTCAACGACGACATTGTTTTTCCCGAGAACCTGCAAACCCTGCTGATGGGTACACAAGGCCTGCTGATCAAGGAAAAACTGGGTATGGACTTTAACGCCGCTCTGCCGCCGGGAATACCGCTGCAGGAAGTGGACCCTATCCAGCGAAAAAATATCCTCAAGGGCAATGTCAATGCCCAATGGCTGCTGTTCAGCGGCTTTAAGGTGAGCAATGCCCTGAAGGCCTACCAGCACCAGCAGCGGGTATATGACCAGTTGGCCGTAAAACAGCAAACCAAATTGTGGATCGACGTAGCGGAAGTGTATGATAAAATGGCAGTGCTGCAAAATGCAGACGCCATTATCCGGTCGTCGGAGAAAATATTGAACGAACAAACACGGTTTGTAACGGCCGCCATCCAAAACGGGCTGGCTACGCCCCTCGACCGCAAACGCCTGGAACTGGCGCAACAGAAGCTGGAAGTGAAAAAACTGGAGAATAAGACCAATATGCAATTGCTGCGCTATAAGCTGCATCAATTGACGGATATGCCCGATGAGGAGTTGCAACTGCTCCGTCCCGAGCTGGTGGCGGTGGCTTTGGCCCCGGAAGCCCTGACCAATACACGCCCCGAAATCAAAGCGCTCGATGAAGGCATTGCGGCCACAGGTTATATGGAAAAGGCAGCCATGTCTGATTATATTCCCAAGCTTGCGGCTTTCGGACAGTATGAACTGAGAGATAAGGATCTTTCCCTGCTTGACCCGAGGTGGTTTGCCGGCGTACGGTTGCAGTGGAATGTTTTCGACGGACTAACAGCCAGGAATAACGCGCGGAAGGCGGTGCTGCAAAGGCAGCAACTGGAAGTGCAGAAAAAATCTGCACAAGATATGATCCGGCTGGGCCAGGATAAGCTGAAAGAGGATTATAACATGGCCACACAAAAGCTGGCGCTGAAAAACGCGGAGATAAAGCTGGCCGAAGACACCTACGATTTTGTCGATAAACAATACCGAAACGGTCTCGCTGCGCTGACGGAAGTGCTGGATGCGCTCAATGACGTGGAAAAAGCAAAGTTCGAATACCAGCAGGCCGTGTATGACCAGCGGCAGGCCGCACTGAAAGCAGCCGAACTGAACGGCCTTTTATTGAATAACCCCTAGCACTCACCCACCAAAACAAACAGTTATGACTCGTTATCATACAGCCATCATCATCTGCCCGGCGCTCTTATTTGCCGCCTGCGGCCAGCAGCAGCAATCCCTTACGCAACCCGAAGGGAAAGTGAAGCTCGAAAGCATCAGCGTTACGTCTAAAATCGCCGGTCGCATTGAAAAGATCTATGTGCAGGAAGGACAATCGGTTCACAAGGGCGACACGCTGGCCGTTATCGATGTTCCCGAGCTGCGCGCCAAATTGGAGCAGGCAAACGGTGCGATCACCAGCGCAGAAGGACAGTTGAAAATGGCACAGCATGGCGCTACCGGCGAACAGTTGCAGCAATTGCAGAGCCAGTTGGAAGCAGCCCGGGCGCAGCTCGATTTTGCGCAGCAATCGTTTACCCGCATGGAGAATATGTTTGCCGACTCATTGGTGCCCGCACAAAAATTCGACGAGGTAAAATCGAAATACCTGGCGGCCCAGGCGCAGGTAAGCGCCATAAAAGCGAAACAGAAAGAAGTGGCCACCGCCCGGCCCGAAGTGATCAGCAGCGCCCGCGGGCAGGTGGCGAGAGCGGTCGGCGCCCGCAATGAAGTGTTGCAGGCAGCCCGTGAAACGGTTATAACGGCGCCCGCCGATATGTTGCTGGAATCAGTTACGCTGAAAGAAGGCGAGCTTGCCACACCCGGGTATTCTCTATTTACCGGGTACAAGCAGGGTGAAAACTATTTCCGGTTTACCATTGGGGAGAAAGCGATCAATGGTTATCCGGTGGGTAAGGAAGTGAAGGTCGCGGTGCCCGGCACCGGCAAAGTCGTGGCGGGGAAAATCGCTATGGTCAAACAATTGCCGCGTTATGCAGACAACACGAGCACTGCGCCGAACCGGGAAATAGGCGAAGCATTTTATGAGCTGAAGGTATTGCCGCTACAACCCGCAGACGCTGCAGGACTCTACAACAACTCCTCTGTACTGCTGCAACAGTAATCAACCAAACCTCCGCTGATGAAAAAGTTCTTTCGGTTATTGAAGACAGAATGGAAGCGCATCTTTTCCAACAATGTGATGGTAATGATATTTTTCGGCGCCCCCCTCTTGTACGGTATCATCACCATCAACATGTACAAAAAAGGAAAGGTGACCAAGATGGAGATTGCCGTTATTGACGAAGACCATACGGCCACCAGCGGCAAGATCATCGAGGCGTTGAACGACAATGAAAGCATCTCTGTGGCCCGGGTATTTTTCAGCGCGGGCAATATCGCCCGCGAAATGCCGTCGAAAGAATATGTGGCCGTATTGGGTATTCCGCAGGGCTTTGAAGCTGATATTATGCAGAAGCGCTATCCCGAAATAATGGCCGATATCAATACTGCCAACCTGGTAACGGCCAACTTCGCCACCAGGGCCATACAGACGGTGCTGGGTACCATTAATGCCGGCATTGAAATAGAAGCCCTGAAAAAAGCAGGGGTGCCTGCCAGCGTCGCGCCGCTCCGGTATGAAGCGTTCAAGGTCAACTACAACCGGTTTTACAATCCCGCCGGCAATTATATGAACCTGATGATACCCGGTATTATGGGTACGGTGATGCAGCAGGTGATTTTACTCGGGTTGGCGCTGGCATTTGCGCGCGATTTTGAAGACGGCTATTTCAGCCAGTTAGTAAAAGCAAGCCGGGTTTCTTTGTATCATATCGCACTTAAAATAATTCCATTTATCGTGCTTACCGCTTTCATGTGGCTGGTGGTGGGATTGTTTTATATAGCGTATGACATTGAAATAACGGTCTTCACACCGCAGATAATGCTGCTGGTAACGGTGTTCAGCTTTGCCTGTATGTTTTTGGGCATGCTGTTTTCGGTCATTGTTCCCAGCCAGTTAAAAGCGACTGAATTGCTGATGGTAATAGCGACCCCCTCCTTTTTGCTGAGCGGCTATACCTGGCCTTTGCAAAGCATGCCAGGGTGGATACGGGCTATTTCCGAGTCGCTTCCCCTGACCCATTTCTTGTTTGGCTTCAGGAAACTGGCTGTGTATGGGGGAACGCTGGCTGATGTGTACCCGCAATTGAAGGCGCTTACGATCACGGGCATTGTTTGCCTGGTAGCGATGATTGTTGTTCTGCAGTTTAAGATAGGAAAAGCAGCCCGGCAGCTACGCAATCAGTGAGGGGTGATATATGCTGCCATAAGTCTGGAAATAGTTCCGTTGGCGCCACCGGCATAGCTGCTGCCGGCGATATAGGCGTCGAACTCATCTGCGGGCAGGCTCTCAAAGCTGCCGGTGAACTCGATGCTGTGGGTGGCGGCATAGGCATCAGGGGCGCCGGCACTGCGGCTGACGAGCGTCAGGTCCACGGGCAGCGTATACCCGTTGACGTTAGCGATCTCTCCCATCACACCGCCTTCCACGTTCACACCAATACCGGCCGTCCTGCCCCGCATCGTGCGTGGAATCGGGGGCGATGCCGTTGACCCCTTTGAGCCAGCCCTGCAGGGTATAGATATAATCGGTACCCTGCACCTGCCGCTGCCCGGTGAGGGTGCGGGCCAGGGGACCGTGGTCGTAGTACTGGTAATGGGCTTCGTGTTCCTCCAGGGAAGGGATGTTCACCAGCGCCTGCCGGTCGGTGGTATAGACATCGGTGAGCCGGTTTTCGGCATCGTATTCATACCGGTGGTAGAACTGGTCTTTCTGTCCCGGCTGGAAGGACACCCGGTTCACTTTACCGCTGACCAGGTCGTAGTCGTAGCGGATGAGCTTGAAGCGGTTGTCGCCGTGGGCGGCAAGCAGCCCCTTGCGGTAGTGGTGAAGCAGGTTGCGCACATTGCCGTGGATGTCATAATCGAAGGTTGAGCCGCTGGTATAATCGGCGTAGAGGCCTGTTCCCTGGTCGTTGAACAGCCAGTCGTAGGTGCGGGTATGGCTGACACGGTTGCGCAGGGTGTACCAGCGCTGTTCAAGCGGAATGGGCAGCGCCAGCAGGGCTACGTCGTCGGCGGTATCATAGGCCGTAGCAGTGACCGATTCTGCAATAACCTCTTCGTTGAAGGCATTGAGGTAAGGAACCGACAGCCAGTCGGCCAGCAGGCCGGGCTGTTGGGTAATCGGCTGGCTGATGGTATCGGACTGGAATTTCTGGCCTGCTTCAACAATACGGCCGATAGCATCGTATCTCGTTGCTTATTAAAAGGTTGTCTGATAATCTTTTTTTATTTTGATAATTCATTATATTTTTTCACTTGAGATGAGTTTCGTATAATTGTTTTAACTGTTTCCATATTTAATGGAACTATATTTAAACTCTCGTCTATTATCATTAATCCCATGTGAAGACAGTACTCTATTATCTCAAGCAGGATTGATTCATAGTCACTTGTAAGATCAATTCTAAACGAGACAGAAATCACATTGTCATTTTCAAAAAAGACCTCGAAGCAATTAGATTCTTGGTTTCCATATAAATCAATTTGATTGCTCCATGATTTATTTCTGATCAGTATGTTATTCATCCCATGAAAGAAATCTCTGCTGAAAGAATTGTACTTCCAGTAAGGTCTATCATCAAATCCGTCCTCGTCTTTTTTTAAATGAAAACCAGGGGAAAGAGCATCAACGCTTTCTTTTGGTAAGACATGAAATGTGTATTGCCAAAGAGCCATAACGGTTATTTAATATATTTCCAGTAACCAGGCATTTTACCTTCTAACATTAAGTCAGCTGGAGTTTTATATCCGGCAAATGGTAGCTGAACCTGTTTTACTGGTACGTTTTGTATCCCTAGTTTTTGAGCTGCAAAATAACGATGGTTACCTCCAACAATGTACTTTTGGCCATTGAATTCGATATATTCAATAGCTTCTTTAATTCCATTAGCCCTTATATCATTTACTAAGACTTGCATTTGGGTTTTAGACCTAGTTAGATAATGCGTTGGTTTTAAAGCCGATAATTCAGACATTCCTCCCATAGCGGCATTGCCTGCCGCATTCAAAGCAATGGCTCCTTCACTGCCAACGGACTCAAGCAATACAGCTCCTCCTGCTTTAACTGCCGCTCCTTTAGCCATTACGCTATATACTCCATAAAGCCCTCCCGCAATGAAGTCTATGGGGTCTAATGCCGGGGATTGTAATGCTTCGCTTTGTCGGGCCGTCATGTGGGGAACACCCCATCCATCGGTGAACAGCCCATTGTTTACAGGCGTTGGACGAGTTATCCAGTCTTGCTTTTTATCCAGGTAATCGTACAGTTCTCCTGCGGTTGAATTCTTCCCTCCGTTATTGTACCAGTCGCGATAGCCTTTTGAAACAGCGCGACCGTCATTTAAAAAGTACTTACTATACCCGGTAACAGTTGGCGTATTTTCGTCGCTTGATACACTCTGATAATTCACATGAATATCCCGCCTCCACTTGTCCCTGATTTCTCCTCCTGTTGCCCTTGCCATTGATTTCGCAGCTTGACGCTGTTCCGAAGTGGAACCAAACAACCCAAAAAATAATGCTCCATTTGGATCAACATTCTGTATTGGGCTATTATCCAATACGGAATAAGAGCTTAACCCTGGATTGGAAACAGGATCCAGGTTCCACCTTCTCCCTGATCTGGTGTCATACTCCCAGAATTCTGCGGTGGTGTGATTGCCCACACCGGCGATTTCGTTGCTGTTCTCCTGGCCGTTATAGCCGAACCTGTACCCTCCCACTCCTGCGAGGTTGGAAACAGTTCCGTTGGCGCCACCGGTATAGCTGCTGTCGGCAATATAGGCGTCGAACTCATCTGCAGGCAGGCTCTCAAAACTGCCGGTGAATTCGATGCTGCTGGTGGCGGCATAGGCATCGGGGGCGCCGGTACTGCGGCTGACGAGTGTCAGGTCCACAGGCAGCGTATACCCGTTGACGTTGGCGGTCTCTCCCATCACACCGCCTTCCACGTTCACACCGGTACCAAAGGTCCTGCCAGGCATCAGCATGCCGAAGGGATAATAATCCTGCGCTGATACCACATCCGGCTGGTAGGCCGGCAGCGATCCCGTGGCCGGCAGCGCCTCCTTCTTGTCCGACAGCGTAACCAGCACATTGCCGAGGTGGTTGGTGAATTCAAAGAACTTGCTGCCTCGTGTCAAATTACTACTATAGAGCGGCCCGACCAAATCGGCGGTGGGGGCCGCGGGTGATGCATGGTCCATGTCCAGGCGGTGGCTGCTGATGCCCAGGCGGGCGCTTCCGTAGAGGTGCTGTTCGGCCAGCCAGAGGGTATCACCGGTATCATCCTGCCCGCGGTAGTTGTAAACAGCCATCACATGGCCCGTGGCATCCCTGACATACCAGGTATGGTCGGCGGGCCGGTCTTTGAAGCGCACTGTTTTGCTGATCCGGTAGCCGGCGGGATCATAGGTGTAATGGATGTTCTCCACCTCACCGGGATCAACGGCCGTTTTGATGATGCTGTCCGTTTTGCCGTACACCGTCCAGGTGATGCGCCGGATGGCCGCAGCGGTATCGGCGATGAGGTTGCCGATGGCATCGTAGGTATAGTTGGCAGGCCCCTGCAGGTCGATGTCTTCGGGGTAGTTGACGGCGGGAACGGCATCGGAGATGCTGCCGAGCCGGTTGTGGAGCAGCATGCCGCTCTGGTAGGTATAGTGATAGCGGAGGCTGTCCATCTGCCGGGACTGGTTCTGGGCGGTTCTGCCGTTCCTGTCATAGGCCAGGATATTGCCGTTGGCGTCGTATTGGATGTGTTCGCGGTAGTCGTCGGTGGCGGTGAGCGCCCCCCACGAAGGGGTGGCGGCATGGAAGCCGCGGAAGGCCTGCAGGGCGGTGAGGCGGTGGAGCTGGTCGTAGCGGTAACGGT
>JBDHYM010000141.1:0-8600 GCA_039811405.1 Flavihumibacter sp.
ACCGAGGCGCACCGCCTGCATATACCTGTAGAAGAAAGAGCGGTGGCTGACGAAGAAATTCCTGAAGCAAGCGAGATGTTCACCAGCAATGCGATACAAGGAATCAGGTGGGTGGCGGCGCTCGGCGACCAGAAATTCGGATACGCCAAAACCGCCGAGCTGTTTCAGCAGGTTATACAGCCCTTGTGGCAGGAGCAGGAAATTCGTCGCCGGCATTGAGCTGCGTGTATACGTTCTCCAATTGCCGTATCGCTTCTTTTTCAGCATCGCCCAGGCGAAACGAATGGGCATTCACATACAGATCGATGTGCTGCCGCATCACCTCTTCAGACATTTCGCGGGCATGGTCGCGTACAAAAGACGAAAGAGAGGGATAACGGTCGAAAGACCATTGGATGCTTTCCCGTATTTTTTCTTCGAGCTGCATACATAATACGTCGTCCATATTTTTTCGTAATACAATGGCTCCCAGCGGTACGGCGCAATGCAGCGTCTGCTCCCAGCGCTCGCCGAGGTCGGAGATTTTCACCAGTCCGCGGCTCGCATACGTAAACCGGTTTTCATGAATGATGACGCCGGCATCGGCCCTGCCGTCGAGCACTGCCTGCTCGATGTCGCTGAATACCATAAACGTTTTGTGGCGTGCATGGGGATAGAAGCGGCTGAACAACAGGTGGGCCGTGGTATTCCTGCCGGGAACCGCGATGCGCAACGAGTCGATATCGGCTTCGGCAATGGGCTTCCGGGCAATGAGCAAAGGTCCGCAGCCGTTGCCCAGGGCGCCGCCGGCATCGAGCAGCCTATATTGGCTTTTCAGCAGCGGCCATACGCCGTAGCTGACCTTGGTGGCGTCGAGCTTACCCTGCAGGGCCCATTCATTAAGCGTCTGTACATCTTCCAGCGCCAGCTCGAACCGGAAAGGAGCGGGGTCGATGTGACCGTTCACGAGGGCATCGAAAATGAACGTGTCGTTGGGGCAGGGGGAGAAGCCGAGCGTGAGTAACATATCAAAGGTTTTCGAGGAGTTGGATAAGCTTGGCGTTCAGGTGACCGATGGCCGTGGCAAGCCGCCAGTTTTTCTTATTGCGGTCGCCGATATAGTTGGAGGCGGCACGAAGCTGCAGGAAGCCTATGTTTTCCTGCAGGCAAACATAGTGCAAGGCTGCGCCTTCCATCGATTCGATGCCTGCCTTATAACGTTCCTGGTAATAAGCGATGCGGTCTTTTTTTGTACTGATCTCATTTACGGTAATTGCGTTGATCTTGGGCAATCTTACCCGCCGGAGAAGGGTGGAAGCAGGGTTAACCAGCACCGATCGTTTAAACGGCGCTTCGTTGGGATGCATCCATCCCAGGTCGGTCATCGTTTGAAAAGATCCTTTTTCGGCAACGCCCAGGTCGGCCATTACATCCTGCTTAACGGCGAATACCGTGCCCAGCGGCAGGGAGCGATCGAAAAGCCCGCCGACACCCGCCTGTATCACCAGGTCGGGTCTTTTGTATTGCAGGTAACGGGTCAGCGCATAGGTGGTGGCCATTACACCGACGCCCGTTACCAGGATATCGACGTCCAGCTCAATATGGTCCAGTTTGCTGGTTTGTGAAAGATGGTCGGTGAAGGGGGCTATTTCGCCGGCGGTGGCGGCTACCAGTAAACAATGCATGTGAGCGGCTTTATGAACAAATGTCGTATTTCCGTGTAATTTAGCCTGATGGGACAAAAAGTGGCTGTTTTCAGGAAGGAGCATTTTAACGCGGCGCATCGCTTGTACCGGCCCGAGTGGAACGAAGCGCGGAACTGGGAAGTGTTTGGGAAGTGCAGCTATCCGAATTATCATGGACATAATTATGAGCTGGTGGTGAAGCTGGTAGGAGAGCCTGACCCGTCAACCGGCTGCGTAATTGACCTGAAGCTGCTCTCGGGCATCATCCAGCGCGAAGTGGTGGATCGTTTCGACCATCGCAACCTGAACCTCGATACAAAAGAGTTTGCCGCCCTGATACCCACTGCCGAAAACATCGCGATCGTCATTTATGGATTACTGCGACCGCACATTGATCCGGCGCATGAATTGTTCATCCGGTTGTATGAAACGGAGCGGAATTTCGTGGAGTTTCCCGCTTAAAAAAAGACACATGGCATATAGCAGACAAGAGTTTTACGATGAAGAAGTGACGAATGGCCTGATCGGCCATTACCAGCAAACGCTGGCATTACTGGGAGAAGATCCTTCGCGCGAGGGATTGGAGAAAACACCCGAGCGCATGGCCAAGGCCATGCAGTTCCTGACACACGGCTACCAGCTTGATGCGAAAGAAATACTGGAGTCGGCCAAATTTCACGAAGACGTGAGCGAGATGATCATTGTAAAGGATATTGAGCTTTACAGCATGTGCGAGCATCACTTGCTGCCGTTTTTCGGCAAAGCGCATATCGCCTATATACCAAACGGGTACATAACCGGTCTCAGCAAGCTGGCGCGGGTGGTCGACGTTTACAGCCGGCGGCTGCAGGTGCAGGAGCGATTGACCCACCAGATACTGACAGCGATCCGCGAATCGCTGCAGCCCCTGGGCGTTGCCGTGGTGATAGAAGCCAGCCACCTTTGCATGATGATGCGCGGGGTGCAAAAACAGAATTCCGTTACCACCACTTCGGCTTTTTTCGGGGAGTTCGAGAAAAATGAAACACGCAGCGAATTCATGAAATTGATTTCTGCCAAACTGAGTTGAATAGTATTATATTGCGTTTCAACGATTTTCTTACATGAAACATGCATACGTTTTCCCGGGCCAGGGTTCGCAATTTCCAGGAATGGGAAAGGCGCATTACGACAACAGCGTTTTTGCCAAGAAACTATTCGAACAGGCCAATGAAGCATTGGGCTTCCGGATATCCGACATCATGTTCCATGGAACAGACGAAGACCTGAAGCAGACAAAGGTTACCCAGCCAGCGGTATTTCTCCATTCGATCATTGCCTATCGCAGCATTGAACAGGCGCGGCCGGAGATGGTGGCCGGGCATTCACTGGGCGAATTTTCAGCATTGGTGGCCAACAGCGTATTGTCGTTCGAAGATGCGCTGAAGCTGGTATCGGTCCGGGCGCAGGCCATGCAGAAAGCCTGTGAAATGCAGCCTTCCACCATGGCTGCGGTGCTGGCGCTCGACGACGCCAAAGTGGAAGAGATCTGCGCTGCCGTGCAGGCTGAAACGGGCGAAGTGGTGGTGGCGGCGAATTATAATTGTCCCGGGCAGTTGGTGATCAGCGGCTCGGTAAAAGGAATAGAGATCGCCTGCGAGCGCATGAAGGCGGCCGGCGCCAAACGCGCCCTGGTATTGCCCGTGGGTGGCGCCTTCCATTCACCGCTGATGGCCCCGGCCCGCGATGAGCTTAAAGCAGCCATCGAACAGACCAAGTTCCAGCAGCCTTCCTGTCCTGTTTATCAGAACGTGGTGGCCCGGGCCGTGCTCGACAGGGAAGAAATCAAGCAAAACCTGATCGATCAGCTAACCGGCCCCGTTCGGTGGACGCAGTTGGTGCAGGCGATGATCGGCGACGGCGCCAGCCGGTTTACCGAGGCTGGCCCGGGTAAGGTGTTGCAGGGGCTGATCGGCAAGATCGATAAAACGGTAACGGCCGAGAGCGTGGCCTGAGCATAGGCGACTAAACGCAAAAAATTGTATCTTAGGCGCATGCCGTTCCAGCAATTTATAGAGATAAGGTCTGAAAAAAGATTCGGGCAGCCGTGTATTAAGAATACCCGTATTACGGTGTCAGATATTCTTTCGTGGCTTGCATCTGGGATGACGGTAGATAATATCCTGGAAGATTTCCCTGAATTAACTGCCGAACATATTCAGGCGGCATTGGCTTTTGCTGCTGAGCGAGAACATATTTTGCGTGTTGCATCGTGAAACTTTTGTTTGACCAGAATATATCCTTCCGGATAATAAGACTAATAGAGCCTTTTTTCTCAGGTTCAATACATATCAGTTCGGTAGGTCTCACAAATGCACCTGATTTGGCAATATGGGAATTTGCAAAGAGGGAGGGGTACTCAATTGTAACTTTCGATGCAGATTTTATAAGCTTTTCGACGTTAATGGGAGCCCCTCCCAAAGTTATTCATCTTGCTACGGGGAATAAGTCAACGGTAGAGGTTGCGCGTTTACTGACATTGAATTTCCAGATAATTGAGCAGTTCATAAATGACCGGCAGGGCATTTCCTGCCTGAGCATCAGCTAATATCAATCGAACAGTTCACCCATGCCGCATCAAAACCCGCTTTATACTTTTTGTAAAAGTCAATAGCTGGCTGGTTCCAATCCAGCACTTGCCAAACAATAGCATTAAATCCTTTTTCTTTCGCTTCAACGATCAGCCGGTCGAATAACAGGCCGCCCAGTCCCAATCGCCGATGGCTTTCCGTTACCAGCAGGTCTTCGAGGTACATGCGTTGACCTTTCCAGGTGCTGTACCGTATGTAGTAAAGTGCAAATCCCTGCACTACGCCGTCTGCTTCAGCCACGAAGGCCCACCATACAGGATGAGGTCCAAATCCGCTTTCTGTAAAATGGTTTAAGGAAACGGTCACTTCGTCGGGCGCGCGTTCATACACGGCCAGTTCCCCGACCAGCTCCAGCAGCCGGGCGCAGTCTTCTTTTTCTGCTCTTCTGATGATGATATTGTTCATGCCAATGCCTGCTCCAGGTCTGCGATCAGGTCTTCTATATTTTCGATGCCCACACTCATACGGATCAACCCGTCGGTAATGCCGTATTTTTCTCTTTCTTCTTTCGCGATACCCACGTGCGACATTGATGCAGGGTGCGACACCAGCGTATCGACCGTTCCCAGCGAAACGGCCTTTGTACACATCTGCAGCCGGTTTATAAACCGGGCGCCCGCGGCAATGCCGCCTTTCACTTCAAAGCTTAACATGGCGCCGGGATGGCTCATCTGTTTCTGCGCAACGGCATAGTCGGGATGCGACGGCAGGCCGGTATAATTTACAAACTCAACTGCGGGGTGCTTGTCGAGGTACAACGCCACTTCCATGGCGTTGCTGCAATGCCGTTGCATGCGCAGTTCAAGGGTCGACATGCCCTGCGTAAGCAGGTAGCTGTCGAACGGGCTGGGGTTAGCGCCCAGCAGCACATACCATTTCCAGGCTTTGGAATGCATGAAAGCCAGGTCTTTGCCCAGCAACACGCCGCCGATGGCGGTGCCATGACCGTTCAGGAATTTGGTAGTGCTGTGAAAAACGAAATCGGCGCCGAAGGCAAAGGGCTGTTGCAGCAGGGGGGTGGCGAAGCTGTTGTCTACCGTCATCACCAGGTTGAACTGGTCGCATACCGACCTGATCATTGCCAGGTCAACGCACTGCAGGGTAGGGTTGGCCGGCGTTTCGATATGCACGAGGCGGATGGCGGGGTGGTTGCGGATCGCCTCCTCCGCCTTGCGGCGGTCGCGCAGGTCGGCGATTACCGTTTCTATGCCGTTTGCCTGCAATACTTTGGTCAGCAGCTCCTGCGTGCCGCCATACAGGGAAAAATGGGTCAGCACGGCATCGCCGGCCTGGAGGTTGCTCATAAACAACGTAGTCATCGCCGCCTGGCCGCTGGCGTGCAGCAATGCTTTCAGTTGCAATGGTTCACCGTCTTTACCGGTAAGCCCGTGGGCTTCGAGAGCGGCTATTTTTTGTTCGGCTACGACGTGGGTAGGATTTCCCCAGCGCGAGTAGATACGCGTTTTATCGGCTCCTGCAAAGCGCTCCATACCCTGCTCGGCGCTGTCGAAGTAAAAAGTGGAAGTGGCGTATATGGGTGCGATGTGCGCGTAATTGGGATCGGGCACCCGGCCGCCGTGTACGGCCAGCGAGCTCTTCCCCCTGAATGTTTTGTTTGCCATGCTGCAAAAATACAGGAAGCGGGGTTTCCCTCCCCCCGCTTTGCTCCCTGCCCGTATTTCTCGGGTAAAATGGTTATATTAGGGAATAACCTTTGTTATGCGCTGCCGGGCCTTCAAATGGATATTGTCAATAGCCTGCGTTATCGCCGTTGCGGTATTGCCTGTTGCCGGCAGGGCGCAGTCGCGCGACTGGCGAGGCAGGATAGACAGGCTGGTGGAAACAGCCGACAGCCTGTCTATGCGCTCGCAACTGACTTTTTACCTCAACAAATTTGCCGAGAACGACCGGCCGGTGCGTGAAACATGGCATTACACCACTAACAGGGGATCGGTGGTGATTTTTGAGGTGCACTATTTTGTCGATACCCTCGAAAGAATGGAAGTGTATTACCTCGACAAAGAGCAGGTGGTATGTATGGAAGAATATGAAATACTGTGGCCCCTGCACGCCGAAGACAGGATATTGTGGGGAACGGTGTGCTTCTTTGACGCCCAGCAGGTTCGCCAGTATATCAGTATGGGAAAAAGAGCCGGAAATGAAGAGCTTCCTATCGTTGACCCTTACCTGCGCTTCCGGCGCCGCTTCAAAGAGCTGAATGAAACACGCACCCTGCTGGAAAAAGACAACCGGTATGTTACCTTTGCCAGATGACCGCGCTGGAAAATGTATCCATTCAACAAGCTATTGTACACAAAGTGGGCAATCCGTCGAGAGGGGAGCAGTTGCTGCTTTCGCCCCATGCCCTGACACTGAACGACGAGCTGGTACGTTCGCTGCTGGTGCGCTACCTGCTTAGCCCTTTTTCCGAAAACGAGCTGTACCGCTTTACACATCTCAGCGACCTGCAGATGAATGAGGTGTACCGGTACGTGCGCAACATTTTCGAGCAACCTGAATGCTTTGTGCCTGTATCGCACCTGCTGGCGCAATTGCTGTACAGCAAATCGACACACGCCCGGGTGAAGGAAGGAGAGCTGTATGTGGTGTATTTCGAAAATATATTTTTTGAAGGCGCGGCGCAGCCGGCCATCGGGATATTTAAATCGGAAACCAAAGAAACCTTCCTGCGGGTTTTCGCGCACGGCAAAGGCTGGGAGCTGGGCGCCGAAGATGGTATCAATATCAATAAGCTCGACAAAGGCTGTCTCGTGTTCCGTTCCGAAACAGACGACGGTTACCGGGTATCGGTGGTCGACAATACCAACCGGCAGGAAACGCAATACTGGGTCAGTGAATTTCTGCAGGTGCAGCCACTGGCCAACGACTATCGCCATACCAGCCAGGTAATGGGCCTGTGCAAACTGTTTATCGAGAATGAATATGCAGAGAAGTTCGATGTACAGCGCAGTGACCAGATCGACCTGATGAACCGCTCGATCGACTATTTCAGAACAAAAGAGCAATTCGACATCAATGAGTTTACGACAGAGGTGATCCATCACCCCGAAGTGGTGGACAGCTTTATGCAGTTCAAACGGAATTTCGAAGACAACCGGAAATTCGAGATAGACCCGCAGTTCGGCATACACGGCGCGGCAGTACAGAAGCAGCAGAAGTTATTCAAGTCGGTGCTGAAGCTCGATAAAAATTTCCACGTGTATATACATGGCCGCCGCGATTTGATTGAAAGAGGGTACGATGAATCGCTTGCCAAAAAATATTACAAGCTGTATTACGACGAAGAAAGCTGACCGATCGGTCAACAGCCCCATTTCAGCCAAGCCGAGCCCCAGGTGAACCCGCCGCCGAAAGCAGCCAGCACCAGGTTGTCGCCCTGCTTGAGCTTATCCTGCCATTCCCAGAGGCAGAGTGGAATCGTGGCCGCCGTGGTATTGCCGTAGCGCATGATATTGATCATTATCTTTTCACGCGGCAGGCCGATCCTTTCAGCCGTAGCATCGATGATGCGGAGGTTGGCCTGGTGAGGCACCAGCCAGGCGATGTCGTCGCCGGTAAGCTTGTTCTTTTCCAGTAGCTCGGCGCTGACGTCGGCCATACCGGTAACGGCGTATTTAAAAACGGTTTTGCCTTCCTGGTGGGCGAAATGCTCGCGGCGGGTAACGGTTTCGATGCTGGCGGGGTAGGCAGAGCCACCCGCTTTCATGTTCAGGTAATTGCGGCCGGCGCCATCGCTTTTGAGAATGCTGTCGAGCAGTCCGTAACCTTCCGTATTCGGCTCCAGCAATACACAGCCTGCACCGTCGCCGAAAATGACGCAGGTGTTCCGGTCGGTATAATCGATGATAGCGCTCATTTTATCGGCGCCCACCACCACTACTTTCTTATAACGGCCACTTTCGATGAACATGGCGCCGGTGGAAAGGGCGTACAAAAAGCCCGAGCAGGCGGCGCTGAGATCGAAGCCCCAGGCATCGGTGGCGCCTATCTTGTCGCATACGATATTGGCGGTAGCGGGGAAAACCATATCGGGCGTTACCGTAGCCACGATCAGGCAATCGATCTCCCGGGGGGAGATACCTCTTTTTTCACACATTTCCAGTACAGCGGGCACCACCATATCGGAGGTGGCTTTTCCTTCTCCTTTCAGAATCCGGCGTTCCGAAATGCCGGTGCGGGTGCGGATCCATTCGTCGTTGGTATCGACCATTTTTTCCAGCTCGAAATTGGTCAGGGTATAGTCGGGAACATATCCTCCCACCGCTGTGATGGCGGCCGTTGTTTT
>JBDHYM010000142.1:0-8527 GCA_039811405.1 Flavihumibacter sp.
TCCCCATCAGGATCATCGACCACATCTTGTATTTCGCCGGTATTTCAAACTGTTCTCTGAAAGCCATTATCTGATAATTTATCGTTGGTCAATTTCGTTTTCGCGTTTATTTTTTTGCAGCGGCCGAATCGGCAGCAGCAGGTGCTGCATCGCCGGCCTGCTTGCTCTTGATATAGGCAGCGATCATCCAGCGCTGCTTGTTCGACAATTGCGATGCGTAAGAGCCCATCATGTTCTTTCCATAGGTTTCCACATGGAAAATAGTGCCAACGGGCAGCGCCTTGATATTGGGATCGGTTGCCAGGTTAGCGGGTTTGGCTGAATAAGGACCGCTACCGTCTTTGAACAGCGGACCATTCCCATCCATCTTGGCGCCATGGCAAATGCCGCAGTTGATCATGTACAGGCGGTCGGCTTCGGCCAGTTGCACGGCATCAAGCGGCGGAAGCGGATTCTTCAGGTTGGCGGAAGCAGCGTGCTGACCGGTAGTGTCTTTCATCATCAGGTAAATCGCCTCGTCTGAGCGGCTTACGGTTCCTTCTACCGGCAGGGCCGTATAGTTGATGCCTTCAGCCTGCAGCTCGCGCGGATCTGTATAGGTTTCAACGGCGCGGCTATAAGCCATATCGGGCATATACACTTTGCCGGGTGTGCGCCGGATATCGCTGCACGCAGCGAAAACCAGGGCTCCCAATCCAACGGCTATGATCGCATTTGTCTTCATTCTTCTTAACTATTTTCAGTATTACCCTTTCACTAATATGTCTTCCTTGTCGTAACGGCCCAGCCACCAGCCATCTTCGGCCACCTGCACATTGATGTCTTTCGCACCGACGGCCGCCAGGAATGCTTTGGTATCTTCTTCATTGGTACGGCTGTTCACTTCCAGCACCATCACGAACAGATCATCGGTAGCACGGGGATGGAAATGATGCTTTTTGACAAAAGGCGCCAACTGGCACAGGTAGCAAAAAGTAAGCACCATGCCCACCGCCGAGAACAAAACCGTCAGCTCAAACGTAATGGGAATGAACGCGGGCAGCGGAAAATGAGGCTTGCCGCCAATGTTCAGCGGCCAGGATTTCGTAAACACCCAGCCCATAAAGGTCAGCGCGGTGGTCGTACCTGTAATGCCGTAAATGAAACCGGCGGTATGCAGGCTTGTATCGCGCAGGCCCATGGCTGTATCCAGTCCGTGGATCGGGAAGGGCGTGTACACATCGTGAATCTTGTACCCGGCCTTCCGTACTTTCTTCACGGCCGGAAACAATACTTTCTCGTCGTCGAAACAGCCTACTATGAATTTCTTAACTGACATAATCAAGGGTTGAAAGGCAACAGTTAAAAGTCAAAAACGTTGATTTTTTAATGGTGCGCATTTTCATGAGCAAATTCTTCTACCGATTCTCTTTCTTCTTTATCCATTCCCTCTTTAAAGCTTTCGCCGTTCTTTTTCAAGATATGCTTGATCTCGGCAATGGCAATTACCGGGAAGAATTTCGAGAAGAGGAAGAAACAGGTAAAGAAGAGACCGAAGGTTCCCAGGTAGAAGCCGACTTCCCAAACAGTGGGGGCATAGTAGGTACTCCAGCTACTGGGAAGGTAGTCGCGGTAAACCGATGTTACGATGATCACAAAACGCTCGAACCACATGCCGACGTTTACGATGATGCTCATGAAGAAGGTGAACAGCAAATTACGGCGCAGACTCCTGAACCAGAAGAACTGCGGTGCAATTACGTTACAACTCATCATCAGGTAATAGCTCCAGGCATACGGCGTGCTAAGGTCATACCGGTTTTTGAACGCCGCCATTTCATACGGGTTTTGTCCGTACCAGGAAATGAACAGCTCGGTGATATAGGCAATGCCCACGATAGAGCCCGTCAGCACGATCACCTTATTCATTACTTCGATGTGCTCCATCGTGATATAATCTTCCAGTCTTAATACTTTCCGGGTGATGATCAGCAGTGTTTGCACCATGGCAAACCCCGAGAAGATCGCACCCGCCACGAAATAAGGCGGGAAGATGGTGGTATGCCAGCCGGGGATAACCGAGGTGGCGAAGTCGAACGATACAATGGTGTGCACCGACAATACCAGCGGCGTACTCAGGCCGGCCAGCACCAGCGACAATGCCTCGTGCCGCTGCCAGTGCTTGGTAGAACCTGTCCACCCGAAAGACAATACACCGTACATGCGCTTGCGCCATTTTTCACGGGCGCGGTCACGAACGGTTGCCAGGTCGGGAAGCAGGCCGCTGTACCAGAACAGCAGGGATACGGTGAAATAAGTAGAGATCGCAAACACGTCCCACAGCAGCGGTGAGTTGAAGTTCACCCAGAGTGGTCCGCGGGTGTTGGGATAAGGCATTACAAAGAAGGCCATCCATACGCGGCCCATGTGGAAGATGGGGAACTGTCCCGCACACATTACCGCGAAGATGGTCATCGCTTCCGCTGCACGGTTCACCCCTGTACGCCAGCCCTGGCGGAACAGCAGCAGGATCGCCGAGATGAGGGTACCTGCGTGACCGATACCTACCCACCACACGAAGTTGGTGATATCCCAACCCCAGCCGATGGTTTTATTCAGGTTCCATTCGCCGATGCCATACACCACTTCACGATAAACAGAATACACACCGAAAAGCAAGAGCATGACCGAAATCGTCAGCCCAATGTACCAAAGGCGCGTGGGCTTCCCTTCAATCGGCCGAACGATATCTTCCGTTACCTGGTGGTAGGTTTTCTCGCCGGTTACGAGTGGGCTCCTTACCTGTGATTCGTATCTTAATGCTGCCATATCCTTTAAGCATTTAGCTTCCGGCTTTCGCCTTCCGCTTATTGGTTTTTGTTCTCTTTGTTTCTTTTCATTTTGTACCGGCATCTTCTGCCGGCCCGCCCGGTCTCACACCTCACTCGTTCTGTTCGTATTAGTGATGCTCGGCCGCAGGCTTTGCCGCTTCCGCCTTTCCTTCTTTCGCTTCTTCTGCCTCATGCTCACTGATATGATCGGTGTTCCGCACTTTAGCGAGGTAGCTAACGTTCGGCATCACGTGTATCTGCTCCAGCACGTAGAACAGGCGAAGCTCATTTTCCTTTCTTGTTTTGCTGATGGCGCTTTCACTGTTGTTCACATTCCCGAACACGATGGCATCGGCAGCGCAGGCCTGCTGACAGGCAGTTTTTACATCCTTATCGGTCAGCGGACGATTTTCTTTCTTGGCTTGCAGCTTGCCTTCCTGCAGGCGTTGTACGCAGAACGAACATTTTTCGATCACCCCACGGCTGCGGACAGTTACATCGGGATTCAGTACCATGCGGGTGAGGTCATCATTCATCATCAGCACCGCCGGGTTCTCGTCAAAAATATCCTGGTTGTGCTTGAAGCTGTCGGCGCCGGTATAATCGGCCCAGTTGAAGCGACGCACCTTATAAGGACAGTTGTTGGCGCAATACCTGGTACCGATACAACGGTTATAGGTCATCTGGTTGAGACCTTCGCTGCTGTGGTTGGTGGCGGCTACCGGGCACACATTCTCGCAGGGTGCATTGTCGCAATGCTGGCAAAGCATGGGCTGGAACACCGTCTGGATGCTTTCGGGGTCGTGCGGGTTACCGCTGAAATAGCGGTCGATCCGCAGCCAGTGCATGTCGTGGGCACGCAGCACTTCGGGCTTGCCTACCACGGCAACGTTGTTTTCGGCGGTACAGGCCACCACGCAGGCGCCGCATCCGTAACAACTGTTCATATCGATGCTCATGCCCCACTTGATACCGGGCTTGTCGAAAACCGGGTAAATGGTGCCGTCTTTTTCATAGTGCTCCAGTCCACCCCAGGGCGCCAGCTCCTTGGCCCGGGCTTCGATGATCTGCCGCGGGTCTTTCTGGAACGACGCCAGGGTAACTTCCTTAACCACTTCATGACGGCCTTCATATTTGCCGTGTGTTTGGGTGGTGGCAATGGGGTAGGTGGCGTCGGTAGCTTCCAACTGGCCGGCGGTCACGTAAGAAACCGTGGCGCCGTTCAACGCTGCCAGTTGATATACATTCTGACCTACACCCGCGCTCGCCTTGCCGAACTCTGCCGACCGGCCATAACCTACGGCGACGGCCACCGTATCTTCCTGCATACCCGGAATAATCAACGCAGGCAGGGTAACCACTTTTTTGCTGCCGACCTTCAGGTTCACCACCGGCTTTTTAGGGAAGGCGTCGTACTTATCGGCTTGCGTATCAACGGCTATGTCGATCTTGAGCAGCTTCTTACCCAGGCTGGGCGACATCATTACGTAGTTGTCCCAGGTAGCGCGGGTGATCGGGTCAGGCATCTCCTGCAGCCAGGGGTTGTTGGTATGGCGACCATCAGCGATACCCGCTTTCTGGTACAGCACCACTTCCACATCGGCTGTTTTGTCGGTAACCCCGCCTTTTTTCGCAGGGGCAGCCGAAGCCGCTACGGCCGCTGCAACACCAGCCGCATTAAAAGTAGCGGTGCTGATGGCCAGGCTGGCGCCGGGCTCTATAACACCGTCCTGAAGGGCTGCCAGGTAATTGCTGTCACCATTGAGGCGGGCAGACCAGAAAGCTTTATGGTAATCGTGATAACCGGTGGTATTACCGCTCCATTTCAGCAGGGATTCCTGCCACTGGCGTGTTTTAAACAGGGGCGCGATGGTCGGCTGCAGCAGACTGACATAACCGCTCTTCATTTCAGCGTCGCCCCAGCTTTCGAGATAGTGGTTCACCGGCAGCACGTATTTACAGAGCTTGGCGGTTTCGTCCAGCTTCTCCGACAAGGCCACCGTCAACTTCAACTTCGGCAGGGCGGCTGCCAGCTTTTCACCGTCGAAATAGGTATATACCGGGTTGGCGTCGATGACAATCAGTCCGCCGACGCCGCCATTGCCGATCTCGTTTACCAGTGCGGCCATCTCGGTGTCAACACCTGCTTTATTCAGCAGCGGGTTTGCCCAGTTGATGGTAGTTCCGTTGGCGCCGATCGCTTCGTTGATGGCGTTTACGAGTACCTGTACATTGACATCATTGCTGCCTGCTACCACCAGTGCGGCGCCTTTATTGGCAGCCAGGTCGGCAGCGGCTTTGGCAATGCCTTTCTTCAGCTTGTCGCCGTTCACATTCACCGCCTGCCCGTTCAGGGCAGCCAGGAGACCGGCAGCAACAGCGCCTGTTTCAGACGGGCGATGCGTAAACCGTTCGTCGGCATTGGCGCCCGTCATGCTCATCATACCTTCAAACTGGTAATGCTTGCTCATGGTCGGGTTGGCCGGGTTGATCTTGCGGCCCTGGGTATAACCATGCTGGAACTCAACGGGGTTCAGCCAGGTAGCCAGGAAATCGGCGCCCAGGCTCACGATCACTTTTGCTTTCGCAAAGTCGTAAGAAGGAATGGCGCGCTTGCCGTAAGTCGCTTCGTTTGCCTGCAGCATACCGCTGAAAGAAACGGCGTCGTATTGTACGTGGCGGCTGCCGGGATATTTGGCGAGGAACTCGCTGATCACCTGGCGGCCGGAAGGAGAGTTGACGGTGGAAGAAAGGATCACCAGCGGAGCGCCGCCCAGGCCGGCGATGGCATCGGCCACCATCTTATCAAATGCATCGAAAGTGCTCACTTCCTTGCCATTGGCAAGGGGAAAGCGCAAACGGGCGGTATCATATAAATCGAGCACGGAAGCCTGTACCTGCGCAGTCGTTCCTCCTTTTGACCACGACGACCGGTCATTGCCTTCGATCTTGATCGGGCGACCGTCGCGAACGCGGGCCAAAACAGGAATGGCATCACCACCGGCAACATACGTGGTAGCGTAGTAATCGGCTACACCGGGAATGATTTCCGCCGGACGATTAACGAAAGGAACGGCTTTCTTGATCGGGGTTTCGCAACTGGCGGCGATGGCAGCGGCAGCAGTGCTGAAGCCGACATATTTCAGGAAGTCGCGACGCGGCGTACCAGCCTGTTCCAGGCCGCGGGCGTCGAACCCGTCAAAAGGAAGTTCTTCTTTGAATTCATCCTGTGCACTTTTCTGATGTGCTGCTGAGTTGGTCAACTCACCGAAACTTTGCCAGTACTTTTTTTGCTCCATATACCAAACCCCGAAAGGGGCATTGATTTTTTGGTGATGTAAATTGTTTGCAGTCCGCCGAAGATGCTCCTTCCCGGATCAATAGTGACATTTTTGACATTCGGTACCACCGATCATTTCTACGGTTACGCTGTCTACTTTTCCATTTTTCAATTCTTCGTGGAATTTCTCGTAGATGCTGTAGAATTTATTATCGGTGAACTGAACTTTCGTTTCGCGGTGGCAGTTGATACACCAGCCCATGCTCAGATCGGCGAACTGTTTTACCTCGCCCATTTCCTGGATATTACCGTGACAGGTCTGGCAGGCAACGCGGCCGGCATTTACGTGCTGGGCGTGGCTGAAATAAACATGGTCGGGCAGGTTGTGTATCTTAACCCATTCGATCGGCTTGGGGGCGTTGGCATATTTCTTCTGCCCCGGATCCCAGCCGGTATGTTCGTAAATCTTCTTGATCTCTTCGGTTCCGTTTACTTCCGTACCGTCTTCACGGAACAGCTTCTCGCCACTGTATTCGGTGATCTGCATATGGCAGTTCATACAAACATTCAGCGAAGGAATATTGGCGTGCTTGCCATCCTGCGCGCCGCCGTGGCAATACAGGCAACTTATCTGGTTGGTACCGGCATGCACTTTGTGCGAATAATAAATGGGCTGCTCGGGCTGGTAGTTCTGGCTGCGGCCCAGGCCGATGGCGCCCTGGATGGTATAATACCCGCCGATGATAAAGAGTACTACGGCAAACAACGCGATATACGCCTTGTTGCGCCAAACGGGAACCGGCTCAAAGGAAGGAACGCCTTCTTTTTCGTCGGCCAGTTTTTTCAGGTTGGCATTCACCGTCAGCAGGGTGAAAACGATCACCGCCAGGATAAGGGTCAGAATGCCATATAATAAAGAACTGTCTTCGCTTACTGCCTGGGCAGCGCCGGCTCCCGCAGCGGGATTGGCGGCAGCCGATTGCTGCCTCACACCCTCATCCTGCACATATTTCAGAATCGCTTCGATTTCCGCATCGGTCAGGTTCGGGAACGGGTTCATCGGCGTCTTGTTCCGCGCTACATACAGGTCGTTGAAGTATTTGTTGCCCGTAGCCAATACTGCCTGGTTATTGCGGATCCAGTCGTGCAGCAGTTTCTTGTCGGGAACCCTTTCCTCAATCCCGAACAGGGCCGGACCGGTTCCATCTTTCAGTACCGCATGGCAGGCGGCGCAATTCGACATGAACAGCCCCTTTCCATCCTGGGCTATAACAGGCTGGCTAAAACAAGCAACTCCAACCAAAAACAGGGAAAAAAGTACACGCTTCACAACCAATCTATAGGGAATCATAAGCTGAAGGGTCTGTTGGTAATGTTAAATGTTGCGATTCACGGGCAAAAATATGACACGATATTGACAATCTATCAACATTCACTGATTTTTTTTGACCACATTGGGCTTGCATTTCAATGTGTTAAGTTAATTTCTATTCATATGACGCAGCCATTACCGCTTTCGGCGTTTTAACATTTCTATGTTCCTTTGCGCCATGTTTAAAAAACTGAAAACAAAATGGGGCGTCGGCCTGTTGAGGCTGATCATTATCCTCTGCGTTTTCGCGGCCGGCGGAAGTCTTGCCGGTTTTGCCGCCCGGAAAATCATGGCACAGACCAGCGTGGAGCACCCTATAGCCTGGACGGTTTTGTACATTATTGTAGTCACCGTATGCTGGCCGGTAGCTGTTTTGCTGGTCAGCGTTCCCTTCGGGCAGCTTTCTTTTTTCCGGCACTATATTGCCCGCATGGGACAGCGGCTTTTCAGACGATCACCCAAAATACAGGAGCCCGTGGATAATCAAAATCAACCCATTGAAAGTCAATCAAATACCATCAACCTGGCCATATTTGCCTCGGGCGCCGGATCGAATGCGCGGAAGATCATCGACCGTTTTTCCGGCCACCCGCGCATCAGGGTCGCGCTGGTGGTTTGCAATAAACCGGGCGCAGGCGTCACCGCCATCGCTGCCGAAAAGGGCATCCCGGTGCTGCTGATCGAGAAAGAACGGTTCTTCCGGGGCGATGCCTATCTCACTGATCTTCAGCAGTATAAGATCGATTTTATCATTCTCGCAGGGTTTCTCTGGAAAGTGCCGGGTGCACTTATCACCCGTTTCCCCCAGGGCATCATCAATATCCATCCCGCCCTTCTTCCCAAATACGGCGGTAAAGGCATGTACGGCCATTTCGTGCATGAAGCGGTGATTGCCGCCGGCGAAACGGAAAGCGGCATCACGATACATTTTGTGGACGAACAGTACGACCATGGCGCCACCATCTACCAGGGGCGCTGTCCCGTTCTGCCCGGCGATACTGCCGACACCCTGGCGGCCCGCATCCACCAACTGGAGCACGAGGCCTACCCGGCCATCATTGAAAA
>JBDHYM010000143.1:0-8471 GCA_039811405.1 Flavihumibacter sp.
AACGGGCGGAACCGAGACTGGAGGTGCTGGAGCTGGTGAGCGAGATATTCAAGGTGAGCCTCGATGAATTGTTTTTGAAAGACCTGGGCGATACCCGTGGCAGCTACATTGCCCGGCGGCGCGCGCAAAAGCTGGCCAGCGCGCCGATGGATATCCAGTTCGTTCCGGTAAAAGCGGCGGCAGGTTACCTGGCGGGATATGCCGACCCTGAGTTTATCGACGAGCTGAATACATTTACCCTGCCCATGCTGGCCCCCGGGCAGTACCGTGCGTTTGAGATCGTGGGCGATTCCATGCTGCCCACGCCGAGCGGCTCGGTGATCGTGGGCGAAAAGATAGAAGACCTGGAATCGGTCAAGAACAGCAATACCTATATTGTCGTTTCGCGGCAGGAGGGCATCGTTTACAAACGAATCATGAAATCGCCGAAGTCAAAAACCCGGTTGACCCTGGTCAGCGATAACCCCGTGTACCAGCCTTACCAGGTCGAAGCCAATGATATAGTGGAAGTATGGCAGGCGCAGATGATCATTACCCGCGCCAACCTGCAACAACGGTGGGACGTGAACCAGCTGGCTTCGCTGGTCAATAACCTGCAGGAACAGGTAACCTCGCTGAAGAAGAAAATGAATTAAACTTGGTTGTTTTTTAGTTTTATGGGTTAGTAAAGCCGCCTCTGTTAAGAGGCGGCTTTTGGTTTTTTAAGATGGCGGCGATTAAAAATGTATTTTTATTAATACACTTTTATATGTAAATTGTATTTTTAAACATACAATTTTATGGACATTTTGTATGAATTCCAGGACAGTTTGCTGGCGCAAACCACGGATGATTTTTTCAGGTACCTGATCGACGAGATCAACTGGAACCAGCGCATGCTGGCCATCAAAGGCCCCCGGGGCACCGGCAAAACCACCATGATCCTGCAATACATCAAGTACCGGTTACAAAAGCCCAGGGAACAGGCGCTTTATATTACGGCCGACCATTACTGGTTCTACACCCATAACCTGGTGGAAACGGCAGATACATTTTACAAAAACGGCGGCCGTTACCTGTTCATCGATGAAGTGCATAAATACCCTCACTGGTCGCGTGAGTTGAAGAATATATATGACGGCTATCCGCAATTGCGCATCGTATTTTCTTCGTCGTCGGCATTGGATATCTATCGCGGCGAGGCCGATCTCAGCCGCCGGGTGATCACCTATGAGCTGCCTGGTCTTTCGTTCCGGGAGTTCCTGGTATTGCAGGGCTTTACCGATATGCAGGCATATAAATGGACCGACATCCTGAAAAAACACGCCTCCATCAGTGGTCATATAAAAGAACAGTTGCAGCCGCTGCCCTGGTTTAAGAAATACCTGCAATGGGGCTACCTGCCTTTGTTTGTAGAAAGCAGCGATGCAGATATTCCTTTGCGGCTGAGTCAGACCATCAATACGATCATTGAAACCGACCTCAGCTATGCTGAGTCCTATACGGTGGCCACGGCCTTTAAAATCAAAAAGCTGCTGGGCGTATTGGCAGAATCGGCGCCTTTCAAACCCAATGTAGCCGCGCTTTCCCGTAAAATGGATGTAGGCCGTGAATATATCTATGCCTGGTTGCAGCACCTGCAAAGGGCCCGGCTCCTGAACCTGCTGCATGCCGACAACAAAGGTGTTTCGGCATTGCAGAAGCCTGATAAGATATACCTCGAAAACCCCAATCTTGCCTTTGCATTGAAAGCGACGCCCGAAACGGGGAATATCCGCGAAACCTTTTTACTGAACCAGCTCGTCAATATGAAATACACTGTGAGCCTGCCCGATAGCGGCGATTTCAAGGTGCAGGATACGATCGTAGAAGTGGGAGGTAAAAGCAAAACCGCCGCGCAGGTAAAGCGCAAAGGAAAATATATTATTGCCGCCGATGAAATAGAAACGGGTATCGGTTCCAAAATACCGTTATGGCTGTTCGGAATGATGTATTAAAGAACCGCTTCCCGGAATGTTTGACAATGCGCATGTACGATGTCGCGCAGTTGCGGTGAATAGCCACCGCCCATGGCAACGGCAACGGGTAAATGCCGTTTTTTCAGCTCCTGGAAAACAAACCGGTCCCTTTCTGCGCAGCCGCCGGCGCTGACCTTCAGTTTCCCGAATTTGTCGGTGGAAAGTATATCGACACCACTCAGGTAAAAGCAGCAGTCGGGTTGAAAGCTGTCGAGTATTCGCAGCAGGTTGTCTCGCAGCAAACGCAGGTAGGTATGATCGTCACAGCCATCTTCGAGCGGAACATCGCAACTGGAAATTTCTTTTTGGAACGGATAGTTGTGCCGGCCATGCATACTGAACGTAAACACGGCGGGATTGTGCCTGAAAATGGCCGCGCTGCCGTTGCCCTGGTGCACATCAAGGTCGATGATCAGTATCTTCCTGGCCAGGCGCCGGTGCAGCAGGTAATTGGCGGCCACGGCGAAATCATTGAGCAGGCAGAAACCTTCTCCATGACCGGCAAATGCATGGTGGGTGCCGCCGGCTACATTAAGCGCCACACCGTGCTGCAGGGCATGCAATGCGCAATTGATGGTTCCCTGCACGATGACAAGCTCCCGGTGCGTCAGCTCGGGCGATTGCGGAAACCCAAGCTGCCGCTGCTCTTTGGCGCTGAGTGTTTGCTCTTTTAGCTTCGCAAGGTAGCCGGGTGTATGTGTCAGGCAAACGATGTCATCCGGACAAACAGCGGGGCGGTGTAAGTTTTCCTTGCCAATGAACCCCTCGAATAACAACTGTTCCGGTATCAGCTCGTATTTCTGCATGGGAAAACGATGCCCCTCGGGCAACGGGTGGCAGTAAACAGGATCATACGCAATATAGAGCGGAGCAGTCATCAGAGGGATATCAGTTGTTTATTGCCGATAACGAATACGTGGTCGCCGGGCCCTGGCTGCAGCGTAGCCAACCCGGTGAAACCACCGAAGGCAGGGAGGATGGCGTGCTGCTGGCCGAAATAAAAGCAGGGCAGCGTTACCTGCTGGCGGCCCGGTCCGCGCAGGCGGATGCCCGGATGTATATGCCCGCTGAAGAAGTAGGGCCCGTTATTACCCGGCGGGAATTCATTCCATGCATGGATAAAGCCAAAAGGCCCGTCTGTCAATATGTTATCGTAGAGGCGTATATCCTGCCGCCGGTACCAGTCAACCGGCAGTATATCGTGGTTGCCCCGCACCAGCTCGATCTCCAGGCCCGCATGGTCGTGGCGCCAGCGTGCGAACAGCTCGGCTTCCTTATTGGCCGTGCTGTGAAAAAAATCCCCCACTACCAGCAGTCGCACCGGTTGAAAATATTGTATGAGCGAGAACAGCCGTTGCAGGTCTTCCATAAAAACCGCCTGCGGTACCCCAATACCGGCTTTCCGGAAATGGCCTGTTTTGCCAAAATGCGTATCAGACAGGATCAGTGTGCGGGTGCGCTCCCAAAACACCACCCGCGAATCAGACAGCCACAACTGCTCGCCGGCGATGGAAAAAGAATGGGGTACCTGCATAGGTTACAAATCTAATTGGTTATTTTTAGAATCGATTGTTAACCAAAACCAATGAATATGTCAACGCAGGATCCATTTGTTACGGGCGAAACGAAGAAGCTGCCATCCATGCTGAATGTGCTTACTATTCTCACTTTTATAGGAAGCGGCGTTACCCTGGTATCGGGGTTGTGGAATTTCGCAAGGGGTAAAAAGGGCATCGAAGAGCTTGAAAAGCTGCAGGACAGCGGCCAGCTTGACACAGCACCCGATTTCGTGAAAAAAATGGCTGGTCCCGAGGCATTGGCCAATGCCCGGCTTATGTACGAAAACCGCATACCCCTGCTCATCATCATGCTGGTGGGCGTTGTGCTTTGTATATACGGCGCCATGCAGATGAGAAAGTTGCAGAAGACTGGTTTTTATACCTACCTGATCGGTGAAGTGGTGCCCATTTTCGCACCCATGATCTTTGTCGGCGCAGCTTATATGGGCGGCATGACCTGGATACTCGTGTTTCCCGTGGTATTCATCATATTGTATTTCACCCAGTTGAAATACATGAAGTAGGGTTCATTTCTGCAGTTGCACCTGCATTTTTTTGATGCGGTCTTCCAGCTTTTCCGAAGTGAGCTGTTCACGCATACTGTCGACTTTGATGGGAAAGCAAAAAGGCGTCAGCCGTTCGGGGAACTGCAAAATGATCTTGCTCTGCTGGATACGTTCCAGCATGTCGCGCAATCTTGTTTCTTCCATCTGTATGGAGAACACCTCCTGGAAAGCCTGCCTGATCAGCAGGTTGTCGGGGTCATATTCCTGGAATACGTTGAATAAAAGCGATGCACTTGCCTGCAGGTGCCTCGCTTTTTTTTGCTCACCGAGCAGTCCCTGGAAGATGAGTCCGCCGATCACCGCAATATCCCTGAACTTCCGCCTCGCCATCTCGGTGCTGTTCACGCTGCGTAAGATATCATTCAGCAGGTCGTCGGGCGAAAAAAGCGCATATACGTTACTGTCATCCACCGGTATGGGCTGATCGCTCAGCAACTCGAAACCATAGTCGTTCATGGCGAAGGAAAAGCTGATGGGATGCAGCCGGCTGATGCGATAAGCCAGCACGGCGGCCATGGCCTCGTGCACCAGCCGGCCTTCAAAGGGAAACACGAATAAATGAAAACCGTCGCGGGTTTCGATCTGCTCAACCAGCAATTCGTTGGCACGGGGAACATGGCTCAGTTGCTCCTGCAAATCGAACAGCGGCACCAGCTCACGCATTTCCCGTCGTTTGCTGTAGCTGGCTTGCGAGGCATCGTCGAACTGCTGTCGCAGCATCCGTCCGAGATTGGCCGACAAAGGCATGCGGCCGCCGTTCCAACTGGGTACAATGGTCTTTGATGATTTTGAATTGCGCACCAGCACTGTCATGTCTTTGATCATCACCAGCTCGAGATTTTTACCCGCCAGGGTGAACACATCGCCCGGCTCCAGCCGGGAAATGAAGTATTCTTCGATAACGCCGATGTAGCCGCCGCTTATATAACGCACTTTCAGCATCGAATCGCTCACAATGGTGCCGATGTGCATCCGGTGCCGCATGGCGAGTCGCCGGCTGGTGATATGATACCGGCCGCCGATCCATTCCAGCTTATTGTAATCATCGTATTGCTGCAGGGCTTTTCCACCGTGGGCGAGAAAGGAAACCAACTGCCGCCAGTCGTCTTCTTCAAGATAACGGAAGCAATAGGTTTTTTTTATTTCTGCAAACAGTTGCTGCGGGTCAAACCCTTCGCTGATGGCCAGCGTACAGCAATATTGCATCAGCACATCGTAACAGAGCAGCAGGGGCTCGCGTGATTCGATCAGGTTGTCGTCGATCGCCTGTTGTAAAGCGGCCGACTCTACGAGTTCCAGCGAATGCGTGGGCAGGAACCAGATGCGGCTGGTGGCGCCGGGCTGGTGGCCGCTGCGCCCGGCTCTTTGCAGAAAGCGTGCAACGCCTTTCGGTGACCCCACCTGTATAACGGTCTCGACCGGCCGAAAGTCAACGCCCAGGTCAAGGCTCGCCGTGCATACCACCGCTTTGAGAATGCCCTCGTGCAGGGCCTCTTCAACCCATAACCGCAGCTCGGGCTCGATGCTGCCGTGGTGAATGGCAATGGCGCCGGCCAGGTCGGGCGCCGCATCGAGTATAGCCTGGTACCAGCGTTCGGTCATGCCGCGGGTATTGATGAAGACCAGGGTAGTGCGACTCTCGCGAATGATCGGGATGATCTTGTCCACCAGCCTGATACCGAGATGACCCGCCCAGGGATATTTTTCGATCTCGTCGGGAAAGATCGACAGCACTTCCATTTTTTTGGGCAGCGTAGCGCGGATGATCCGGCCCTCTTTGCCCAGGGGCGATAACAATACATCCATCGCTTCTTCGAGGTTGCCGATGGTGGCTGAAATGCCGAAGACGGAGGGGGGCCTGGAAGGGTTCAATGCCACCAGCCGCGACAAGGCCAGCTCTACCTGCACGCCCCGCTTGCTGCCGATAAGCTCATGCCATTCGTCGACCGCAACCAGTTGCAGCTCTTTAACCAGCGCAGCGTAGTTTTTCGACGCCAGCAACAGGTGCAGGCTTTCAGGCGTAATGATCAATACCTCGGGCAATTGCAGCCGCTGGCGCGCCCTTTCGGCCTGGCTGGTATCGCCGTTGCGTATGCCCACTTTCCAGGGCAGGCCGAGCCCGGCGATGGCTTCTTCCATCGCCCGGCCGATGTCTTTGGCCAGGGCCCGCAGGGGTGTTACCCAAAGCAACTGCAGGCCATTCTTTTGGCGCGTGCGAAAATCGGCCGGGTGCCGGTTGATGAAACGGATCAGCGCGCCCAGGAATACAGAATAGGTTTTGCCATAACCGGTGGGCGCATTAACGAGGCCGCTGCCGCCCGACTGGATATGCTGCCAGGTCTCTTCCTGGAAGGAAAAAGCGCGGAACCCTTTTTCGGTTAGCCATTGCCGTATGATGCTGTATCCTTCGCTCTCGTACACGGAAGTTGTTTTAGCCGGCCGGCCGGCCCGGCGATTTTCACCGGACGTCGTACGGCTGGTAAAATTAACCAAAGAGCCGCGCTATTTGCCGTAAAGGGCCAGCATTTGTTGCAGGTCGGCCAGGGTATTGATGTCTTCGGGCTTTTTATCGTGCCGCCAGCGGTTGATGCGGGGAAAGCGCAGGGCAACGCCGCTTTTATGGCGGTTGCTGGCCGCAATACCTTCAAAAGCGATCTCGAAAACCAGCTCAGGTTTAACGGTGCGTACGGGCCCGAATTTTTCGAGCGAATGCTGTTTCACGAATGCGTCTACCTGCGCGATCTCTTTGTCGGTAAGCCCGCTGTAGGCTTTTGCGAACGATACCAGCCTGTCGCCATCGCGTACAGCAAACGTATAATCCGTATAGAGGTTGCTGCGGCGGCCATGCCCTTTCTGCGCATAGATCATAACGGCATCGATGGTAAGCGGGTCGATCTTCCATTTCCACCAGTCGCCGCGTTTGCGGCCCGACAGGTAAACAGAGTCTTTTCTTTTCAGCATAAACCCCTCGGCGCCTGCCTCGCGCGCGCCGTCACGCTGCCGGCGCAGCTCTTCCCAGTTCGTAAAAGGCACTATAGGCGAGAGATGCAGGCGCGGATTTGCCAGCGAGGCCACCAGCTCTCCAAGCAGGGCGCGCCGCTTCAGCAGCGGCTCTTCGCGCAGGTCGCGGCCCTGCCATTCGAGCAGGTCGTAGGCAAAAAAGGCAACCGGTGCGGCTTCGAGCTGTTTTTTACCAGGGTTCTTGCGGCCGATCCGGGTTTGCAGCAGCGAAAAAGGCAGTGGCTTGCCATTGGCGGAAGGCATGATCTCGCCATCGATCACGGTGCCGTCGGGCAACTGTTGCAGGAGGCTGCTGTATTCAGGAAACTTATCGGTCATCAGTTCCTCACCACGGCTCCATACAAAGCCCTGCTCCCGGCGTTTGATGAGCTGGCCGCGGATGCCGTCCCATTTCCATTCCGCCTGCCACAACGCAGGATCGCCCAAACCAGTCGGATCGCCATCCACCGCATAGGCCAGGTAAAAAGGATAGGGCTTCGATACATCGGTGTGCAGGTGCGAGCGGTCGAAGAGGGCTGAAAAGCCGATCGACGATGGGTCCCAATGCCCGCTGATCTGGTGGGCGATCTGGCTGGGCTCGAGCGGCAGGAGGCGGGCAAGGGCTTGTACCAGAAGCTGCTGCGACACGCCGATGCGAAAGCCGCCGGTGATGAGCTTGTTGAACACGAAACGTTCGTCGCGGCTGAGTGTTTGCCAACAGTCAAGTATAAACGCTTTTTTTTCTTCTAATGTGGCGGTTGAAAGACTGCGCAGCTTTTCGATATAATAATGCAGGGGCCGGTCCTGTGCAGCCGCGGCGGGTGGGGGCAGCAGCAGTGCGATGGTTTCACCCAGGTCGCCCACGGTATGATAACATTCTTCAAAAAGCCAGCCGGGCCAGCCCGACTGTTCGCGGCACCATTCGGCCAGCAGGGTGCTGTTGACCGTGCGTTTGGGCCGGCGGCCGGTAAAGATCGCGATCACCCATAGCTTATCGGCTTCGGGTGCGATGGAAAAATAACCGGTCAGCGCCTCGATTTTTTCGCTGGTGCGCGTTACGTTACCGATCGACCTGACGAGCTGGGCGAAGAGGGAGATCATGCCTCTTCGTCCTCCTTGCCGAAATCGGTTTGCAGCTCGATGGCGTTGAGCCCCTGCTCGCCAAGGAAGCGTGAAAAGGCACTCCGGAAACCATGGGTCACATAAATATTTTCAGCGCCGGTTGCCCGGCAGGCAGCAAGCAGGCCTTTCCAGTCGGCATGATCGCTCAATACAAAACCGGCATCGGCATTGCGGCGGCGCTGGTGGCCGCGCACCTGCATCCAGCCGCTGCAAATGGCGAGCTTGTA
>JBDHYM010000144.1:0-8406 GCA_039811405.1 Flavihumibacter sp.
TCCTGCCGCTGCTTGAGACGTTTTTTTTCCTGTTCTTTCTTGTTGAACGATTCTTTTGATTTGGCCATGTTTATTGAAAGTACGCAAATATCCTCAAATTCTGCCATAACCGCGGACTTGCAAGGGGCCTAGGGATATAAAAGGTATTTCTTTCTCATTTTTTTATAATTCGACAAGCCCGGCTCCCACGAGGCCCGGATAGCTTCTTCGGCAACGCCGGCGGCGATCTGCTCTTTAAAAACGGCAACGCCCGCCAGCTTATCGATGCTTCCCATTTGCTTGCTTTGGCTCATATCGAAGAAACGGGCTTTATCGGGATAAGCCCGGTACAGCTCCATCATCCAGCGCAGGTTCAGTTTTCCCGACTGCCGCAGCTTTTCGGCATCGTAATTAAACAGGTTGAGCCCGTAACAGGCCTCGCCCATGTGCAGGGGTGTTTCGCTTTTGCCGGGAATACTCCGGGGTGTGAACGAAAAGTCATATTTGCCTTTCAGCAGCGGCGCACCCAGCAGGGTGAACGAGGAATCTGTTCCACGCCCCTGGCTGATAATGGTGCCTTCAAAAAGGCAAAGCGAGGGGTACAACAGGATGCTCTGCTGCGTATTCAGGTTGGGCGAAGGCGGCACGGGCAGGGTATATGGCATCTGGTGGTTGTAGCCGGTTAGCGGAATAACCTTCAGTTTGCATTGCAGTTGGTTGGGCAGCCAGTGTTCGCCATTGATCATTTGCGCAAATTCACCAATGGTCATGCCGTGGGCGATGGGTATGGGAAACTGACCGATACCCGATTTGAACTTCATGTCGAGAATGGGGCCGTCTACCAGGTAACCGTTGGGGTTGGGCCGGTCGAGCACCAGCACTTCTTTTCCCTGTTCGGCACAGCCCTCCATGATATCGCGTAACACATTTATATACGTATAAAAACGGCAGCCGACATCCTGGATGTCAAAGATGACGATATCCACATCTGCCAGGTCTTCGGCGCCGGGCTTTCTCTTTGCGCCGTACAGGGAGATCAGCTTCAGCCCCGTGGCGGCATCGACCTCGTCTTTCACTTTGGCGCCATTGCTGGCGTTACCCCTAAAGCCGTGTTCGGGCCCAAATACCTTTCTGATATCAAAGCCTGCTGCCTGCAGGCTGTCGACCAGGTGATGGCCACCAATAATGGTAGTTGGGTTGGCCAGCAGGGCAATGCGCTTCCCTTTGAGCAGGGGGAAATATTTTTCCGTTTGTTCCGCCCCGGTTCTCAACCCGGCCGCGGCAGGCTGATTTCGGTTATTGGGCACCGTTAGCGCCGTGCAGGCTGCCAGGCAAAGAATCACTAGAAGGTTTTTCATCCGTTTTTTTTCTGTTCTACAAGTTAATCAGTTTACCGCAGCTTAACGGGATTATCGCCGTTCAGTACAGGCGGTTATTCTCCTATTTCAGCCCGATCACCCGCCGCTCCGTATTCCAGCCATAATATTCCAGTTGCAGGTCGCCCTGCGTGGGGCCGGTTTCTATCTCCACCTCTTTGTGCTCGCCGGGCAATACCGACAGGTAGTTGTCGGAAAAAAAGGCCGGCAATACCCGCTTGCCGGTCGCTTTGTCGATAACGGCGATGCGATTGAAAAAAGCGACCGGCCCGCCGGCGGCATTTTGCAAACGAACTGTGAAGCTGCGGGCGTTTTTGCGGCTGGCCGTTACCGTTAGTGCGGCTTTCGGCATCTGCTGCAATGCGGTATAACTGCCGTCGGCGCCGGGCAGCCAGTAGAGGTTTTCGCTGACCGGCGTTTTGTCTTTTTCACGCAGGCGCAGCAGCACAAATACGCCGTTGTGCCTGCCCAGTTTTTTCAGGAAATCGTTCATGCCGAAATACTTTTTGCCCATCGAGGGCTGTATCTCGTTGAACACCGCCGTAGCAGGTATCACCTCGCCGGTGCCAACGTCTACGGCAGCCGCTTCAACCATCAGGTCGCGCCGCGCGCTGAAGCCGTTGTTCACCAGGTACACGGAGCTATCGGCAGGGTTGAACATAATATGCAGGGATTCGCCGCCCTTGCGGAGACCGTACAGGCAGGCATTCACGTCGAGGTAATAATCGTACATCTGCCCGCGCAGGGCCGTCCACGGATTCTGTGTTTTCCAGATGATCACGCCGGTGTACCAGTTCCACATATGAGCCGCGAAACCCTCGGCCAGGGCGCGGTACTGATCGTAGTTCACCAACTGGGCTTTCAGGGCGAAATCGGCCGCGTCTTTCACGTCACCATAACGCTTTACCTGTGTGCCATAACCGATGTATTTATGGTACTGCCATACTGAATCAACCGTTTTGTCGTTCGCCGGCGGCACCAGGTTTTTTTCCGGAATAAACCGTTGCAGCGAGGCATAATCGCCCACGCCCACCGATCCTATTTCAGAATTATAAGGAAATGTACGATGGCTCCAGAAATAGGAGAGCTCCTGGATGCCGTAGGGACCATCGCCATTGCCGCCAAGGGTATTGAGCGACATGCTGTCGCTGTTCGAGTAGTCGAAAAAATAACGGGTGCCATCGAGCGCCGGCAGCAGGGAGTCTTTCAGCGGAAGTAAAATGTCTGCCGGCGGCGTGATCTCGTTGCCGCCGCACCAGAAAGCGAGGGAAGGATGGTTGCGGATCATTTTGATCTGGTCGGCCGCCGCCGTCAGCACCAGCGCGTGGTCGTCGGGGTACTGCCTCCGCGCCCACTGGTCGTCGGCTTTCTTCGGGTCTGTCCACCGGCCGTTGCAATCGCCGCTGAACCAGAAATCCTGGAACACCAGCAGCCCGTATTTATCGCAGGCATTGTAGAACTCAGGACGTTCGGTCAGTGCGCCGCCCCATATACGGATCAGGTTCAGGTTCATATCACGGTGATAGCGAATCTCGGCATCGTACCGCTGATCGGTAAACCGCAGCAGGGCGTCGGAAATGATCCAGTTACCGCCTTTTATAAAAATCGGTTGTCCATTCACGTAAGCCTGCATGCTGCCGGTATGCGCGTTCCATTGATTATCGACCTGCCGAACGCCGAAGACAACCTTTTCTTCATCGCTTGCACGGCCGTTTTGCTGCACGGCGAGGTTGATCGTGCACAACGGCTGTTCGCCATATCCATTGGGCCACCACAACTTTGGGTTTTCAATGGGGTAGTCGGGCAGTTGCACCAGTTCGGTCGACCGCGGCTGCAACTGCACTGTTTTGCGGATGGTTTGGCTGTTCAGGCTGTATTGCAGCACGGCTTCGGTAACCGTGTTTGCAGTATTGGTCAGCTCTGCGCTCACCCGCAGGGTAGCAGGGGCCTGCGCGGCGCCGGGATAACGTTTACCCGGCACCAGGGTCACTATATGCGGGTTCCGCAATTGCACGGCGCCGGTTTTCTCGATATATACCTTGTCCCAGATACCGGTATTGCGATCACGGATGGGTTGTATCCAGTCCCAGCCTGCGGTGTACTGGTGAGTAAGGTTGCGGGCAATGGTGCCGTCGCCACCCTGTCCGCCATTGGCTTTACCGGGAACATCGGGCGGATATACGATTACCGCGAGCCGGTTCCTGCCATCTTTGGCAAGCAGGTCGGTAACCAGGAATTCTTTCCGCAAAAACATACCCTTGTGCGTAACCGGGTTCAGCTTTTTGCCGTTGAGGTAGAAATCGGCGGCATAGTTGATGCCGCGGAAATGCAGCCAGACCTGTTTACCCGCCACTGATTTTTCGGAGAAGTCTTTTACGAACCAGTAGGTGTAGGCAGCCGCGCCCACCTCACCGATGTCGGGAATGTGCTCGTTGTTCATGCCATAAAAGAGATCGGGCGCCAGCTTGTTGTTAAGCAGCGTAGTGAGCACGGTACCCGGAACGGTAGCAGGCAGCCATTGGTTCAGCGTTGTACCCGGATTGGAAAGATTTTCACCCGTTGCTTTTGTTTTGCTTTGCTGCCGGCAAAGCCAGCCTTCATTCAGCTCATAACGGTCTTGTGCATGCGCTTGCAACAAAAGCAGGAAGAGCCCTGCTGTCAATATCTGTCTCATAGTCAAACTTACAAAATTGAACAACCCTGCCGTGTTCAGGTGTATCACGCGGCAGCCGGAATACAGCCGCTGCGATCACAGATCTCCGAACCTCGCCAGCCTGATGCCACGGCTGATGATGGCTTTTTTCACCGCGGGATCGGTAAACAGATCGGTTACACCCTGGCGGTCTTCCGCCACGTTTTCATAACCGATATGGTGGATAGCGCGGAGTTCGGCATTATCGAGGCCCGGGTGCTCCACGTACAGGTAATTCTTGCCGTCTTCCAATTGGCCGAGACGGTCGACAAACAACCGGCGTTTTTCGTCGCCAGGCCGGCCATACAGGTCCGGTGCATAGGCATTCAGCCGCAGCTTGTCGTTCGGCGCGTCTATCACCAGCAGGCCGTATTCAGCGGCTACCCGTTTCACCATGTCTTCTACCGCAGGATCAAAGGCGAGGCTGCCCATGTGCCCGCTGATATGGTTCAGTCGCGGTATATATTTCCTGGCCAACTGTAGCTGCGCGCGCAATTCGGCCTCGATCTCTTCGAGCTTCCACTTGTGCTGCTGTATCGCCAGCCCGGGATAATTTTTATTGGGCTGCAGCATGGGCAGGAAATAGCCGTCGGGATCGCGCAGGCCCGGCGCCGCGGTCAGCGGCCGCCACTTCATATTATCCCATTCGCTGGTGATCGCGAAATGCAACCCCACTTCCACCGCAGGTGCAGTGGCAAGCATGGCGGCGGCTTCGGGAAACCAGGGCGAAGCGGCGATGACTTCAATGGTAGTTTCAATGCCCTTCCGGTACGACTGCATCAGGGCGAGGTTACCCGAATGCGAATAGCCCATATCATCGCCCCGGATCACCAGCTTGGGCGCGTTCGGTCGAAATGGAACCACAACAGCATCCCATACATATTGCGCAGCCGGTCCTTTGAAGCTTTCATAATGACTTAGCTGTGCGTCGTTGCCCGCAAATTTGAAACCGATCGTTTCGGTATGGGGGCTTTCCGTGTACAATAATTTTACCACCAGGCTGTCATCAGCCACCCAATAATACATCCCGTCAACCCTGAAAGGCCGCAGGCCATTCAGGCTGTTGCCGGCGCCCGCCGCAAGGTTTGGGCCTTTTCGGGTAGTCGTTCCCGTTAGCCAGGTATTTTTACCCAATGCGATCTCATGCCGGGCGCTATCGGTGATCCAATACATAAGTGCTTCTCCTTTTGAAAAATGAAAGCGCACGCTGTCGGTTCCCCGGTCTGCAGATACGATCCCGAACACTTTGTTTTCAATCAGGCTTTCGGCGGATGACAACCCGGGTTTTTTGTCCACGGGCGTTATTGCCGCAGTTGTGCCGGGTAACTGCCGGTTGATCGATAATGCCGCGAGTTGTGCCTGCAATTTTTTCAATGCCGCTCTGTCCGGTTTCAATGCGTCTTTTTGAAATGCAGGGAGCAGGTTCTCCCAGAGGATATTCTGTTCGTCCTGCATATCTCCTGTTTCAGAAGTGATCACCACCACCGCATCGGCATCAGGTATCATAATAATATATTGCCCGAATGCGCCGTCGGCACGGAAGGTATTATGCCGCCCGCGCCACATTTGAAAACAATAGCCCTGCAGCCAGTCGCTCGTTGCCTTTTTTTCTTCGGATGCTGTCGGGTCCTGCCAGATTTTTCTGCTGCTTGCCGTATCCACCCATTCTGCAGGGATCACCTGCTTGCCATTGAACCGTCCTCTGTTTAAAAAGCATTGGCCAAACCGGGCCATATCTTCGGTTTTTAAACGAAGCCCCCAGCCACCGGTATTGATCCCTTTCGGATCTGTTTCCCAATCGATCCCGGTAATACCCAGTGGTCCCCACAAGCGGGACTGTAAATAATCAATAAGCTTTTCACCGGTCACTTTCTGGATGATCGCCGAACACATATAGGTCGCTGCCGAATTATACAGAAACCTGGTGCCGGGCCGGTAAACCACCGGGTGTGCGAGAAAAACCCGCACCCAATCGGTGGGTGTACCTTCTTCGCCAATCAGTAATGGGGGTTCTTTCTCATGACCCACGCTCATACTCAGCAAATCCCGCACACGCAATGCCTTCAGGTTATCGGATACCACCGCAGGCAACTGGTCGGGGAAGAATTTAATAACAGGATCATCCAGGCTGATCTTTCCCTCCGATACCGCAAATCCTATTGCGGTTGCCGTAAAGCTTTTACTGCAAGAGTACATGGTATGTACCAACGAGGGGCTGAAAGGCTTCCACCAGCCTTCGGCAATCACTTTTCCGTGACGGAGGATCATGATGCTGTGCATCTGGTGCCGGCTGGCGGCAAAGGCATCGAGCACTTTGCTGATGGCCGCCGAAGAAACCCCTTCTGCTTCCGGGGTGCTTCGGGGAAGAGATGCAGGCTGGGAATAAACCATTACACCCAGTAGTACGGCAAGGAGAGTGGCAATCGATTTCATGAGGATGAAAGTAATGAAAGTTTGAAGTTTGAGGTTTGAAGTTTGAGGTTGCTGCCGCGTGCGGGTACGTTGCGTGTCTGTTGGCGCTTTACAAGGTTGGGTTATTGTTTCCCGCAGAGATCGCAAAGGTGCAAAGACCGCAAAGGGCTTAATTAACTTTGTTTTACCTGCGAGAAATAAAAAGTCACACCTACGGCAAGTCGGCAGACACACAACGTACCCGCACGCGGCAGCAACCTCAAACTTCAAACCTCAAACCGTAATAAAAAAAGCCGCCGGAGTATTCCGGCGGCTTTTTTTATTACGAGGCTTTTTTATTATTGGCTCACTTTGAATTCAACGCGACGGTTCTTCGCCTTGCCTTCTTTAGTGCCATTGTCAGCGATCGGCTGATCCTGGCCATAACCGGTAGCGGTCATGCGGGCCGCATCCACTTTCCTGGTTGCCAGGTAAGCTTTCACGGCGTCAGCGCGTTTCTGGCTGAGCGTCATGTTCTTATCTGCTTTACCGGTATTGTCGGTATGCCCGGCAATTTCCAGTTTCAGTTGCGGATACTGCTCATTCAGGATACGGGCTGCTTTGTCGAGCTCTTTCTTCGCTACAGGCGTCAGGTTAGCACTGCCGGTTACGAACTGAACATTGCTGGCATTGAATTTAGACGCCTCAAGGGTCGGACAGCCACCGTTTTCAGCGGGACCAGCCAGATCCGGGCAACGGTCGTCTTCGTCGTTCACGCCATCATTGTCTCTGTCAGGAACAGGGCAACCCTGGTATTTAGCCACACCCGGCTCATTCGGACACTTGTCTTCTTCGTCGTTGATACCGTCTTTGTCAGTATCGGGGATCGGACAACCCTGGTATTTAGCCAGACCCGGCTGATCAGGACACTTATCTTCTTCGTCATTCACACCGTCTTTATCACGGTCGGGGATCGGGCAACCGTTGTACTTGGCAGTACCGGCTACTGTCGGACACTTGTCTACTTCGTCGTTCAGGCCATCACCGTCGGTGTCGGGAATGGGGCAACCATTGTAACGTTCCAGGCCCGGAACACCTACGCAACTGTCTTTGTCGTCGCGGATACCGTCGCCATCGGAGTCAGCAGGGATATGCTTTCCGAACAGCTTCAGCTTCAAGCCGGCCTGTACGTAGCGGTTGTTGAATTCGCCGGCGGGAACAACATTCACTTTGTTCATGTTGGCGCCACCGTAAATGTAACGGCCGTAGAAAGACAGGCGCGAATGCGGCATTATTTCGATACCGGCTGTACCTGCCAGGCTGTTTTTCTTAAAGGTTTCGGTGGTGTAAACCGCATTGTTCTTGCTGTCGAATTTGCTCAGGAAGTCGAACTGCGGACCAGCGAACAGGGCTACTTTGCTGCCCAGGTGAAATTTCACCAGCAGGGGTACAGAGATATACGCTGCCTGACCGTGAGGGAGGTTAACACCCTGGGCATCGGTCGACTGGTAATTCAACGTATTGTACGTAACCTGGGGTTCCAGGGAGATGGCTTTACCGATCAGCGGGAGGTTCAGCCAGGCGCCTACGGCATAACCAGGCTTGTTTTTGAATTCAGTGTTGGCAAAACCATCTTTTCCTTTCAGGCCGCCGTAGTTGAAGGCGCCCAGGAGACCACCTGATACGGTATAATGGTCTTTTGTAACTTTTAAAGGTTTTACCTCGTCCGTCGAAACCACAGGCTCCTGTGATTTTGCAAACAAACCACCGCCAAGGGCCAGCAGCAGAAAGAAGCTTTTTTTCATACAATTGTTTTTTTTGGTGTTTAGACATGCTACCAACATAAACCTTCGTGCCATGTTTGAGATGCCTATGGGGGTACCCCCTTTTTTTCGGGCACAAAATTACACAAAAGCGTTTATACCAGCGAACACAATTAACACTATTTTGCAAGAAACAGGCCAAGAG
>JBDHYM010000145.1:0-8324 GCA_039811405.1 Flavihumibacter sp.
CCTCCGCCCGATGCGAACGCCTTATTCAGTGAAGTCGCCATCACCATTTTAGGGTGAATGCGACGGTTATTCAATACAAAACCACGCCCGTTTTTTCCATACACGCTCATGCCATGGGCATCATCGGCATAGAAATAGAGCTGCGGGTAGCGGTCGAGTAAGCGGATGATCTCGTCCGTAGGGCAGGCATCCCCATACATGGAGTAAATGCCATCGGCCATATACCAGATACGTGCGTGCCGGTTACGCAGGGCCTGGACCCGCTCTTCCAGGATGTCGAGCCGGTTGTGCCGGATCAGTTCGGTAGATACGCCCCGTGCTTTCACCAGCTGTACAGCGGTTTGCACGCAATTGTGCAACTGGTGATCCATGATCACGGCATCATCGTCGCTCACCATTACCGGCACATTGGCGATATGCCCCAGCGTGGTGGTGGGAGTTACGATGCAGTAGGCGTCAAAGAGCTCGTTCATCATCAATTCCAGCTCCCGGTACATACGTACTGATACATAAGCCCGCGACTCCGAAAACTGCGTGCCGTATTGATCGATCGCTTCCTTGGCTGCTGCCCGCATGCGCTGGTCGAATTCAAGCCCAAGATAACTGCATGACCCAAAATTGATGACCGGTTTGCCATTCAGTTGTATGCGGGTAGGCCGGAGACAATCATCTTCCGTGTATAGGTGCAGGATACCTTTTTTTACCCCGTGCGTCAATACCTGATCGACTGTATTGGTAAAGGAATGATGCTTGCTCATAACCCCTCATTTCACACCCCAAACTTGCCGAAAGAAAAAGGGAAATAGACTGTAGAAAACCATGAAAAAATCTAGAGCGATCTAAGTAAATCACTTAGGTGGTTTCACGGTATTTTCCGAAGAGCGGTTGTCACTTCAATGCAGTTTGTATTTTTGCATAGTTATTACTAGTGATGCTTGTCAGCCATTCGCATATAGACTTCGACCTGGTGAACGGAGTATTGCATGCAACCTATCGAAAGGGTGTGATAATTGATGAGACGGCGGCGCGCAGCATCGTGCATGCCCGCAAAATGTTCATGGGTACCTTGCATTGTCCTGTTATACTTTTTATCGATGGCATAGAAAAGATAACGGCCGGCGCCAGGCGGTATCTGTCATCGGACGAAGCTATTGATGGACTGGTGGCTGTTGCCATGGTGAGCCGGTCGACCCTGCAGTATGTATTGGGTAACTTTCTTCTGCAGGTAAACAAAGCCCGGATTCCGGTCAGGATTTTTCACCAGCAAAGCAGGGCGGAAAAATGGATTCGTCAATTTCAGTAGCGCATGAGAAAAGAGATCCAGGAAATAAGCCGGGGCATTGCAGATTACGGCAGTGGCCGCTTCGACCGCCGGTTACGCATGTCGGGTCGCAACGATGAGTTCGATGCCATCAAAGCCGGTATCAATATGCTGGGCGAAGAGCTGAAGGAGATGATGATCTCCCGGGATTTTTTCAACAGCATATTTCATTCGGTATCTGATATGGTGTTGCTGCTGAACGGCCGCGGAACTATTGTAGAGCTGAACCAATCGGTAGCTGAGCAGCTTCAGCTTTTCCCCGCCACGCTTATTGGCCGGTCGGTGAATATATTGTCGTCAAAGGCAGACCGCCCGCTGCTTTCCGTAATCCGCCTGCAACTACAGCAACCTTATTCGCATACAGGCATAGAATGCGAATTCAGCAGCGGTTTGGGTCAGCCAATACCAGTGTTGATGAGCGTGCGTTACCTGCGGCAAAACGGTCCGCGGTCGCCCCGGCGAATCCTGGTAACGGCGCGCGACATATCCGCCAAACGCAGCGCGGAAACCGCCTTGCTGCGCGCGGTGATCGATACGCAGGAGAAAGAGAGAAGCCGGCTGGCGCGCGACCTGCACGACAGTCTTGGGCAACAGTTGAGCGCTGTTCGTTTTTACCTGGCCAGCACCGAAGCAGAAACAGCGCCGGCGCGGCGAAGCCGGCTGATAGCACAATCAAAAAAAGCGCTGACCAATATAATGGCTGAAATGCGGAATATCTGTTTCGACCTGATGCCGAAAACCCTGGAAGAATTCGGTCTGTATGAAGCTGTTCGTGAATCGTGCCGGCAGGTACGATTGCCGAAAGAGCTCCGTTGCCGGATATCGCCCGCGGGTGGATGGCCGCGCCTGGATGCCCGGCTGGAAACCGACCTGTACCGCATTGTGCAGGAGTTTATCAGCAATGCCATCCGCCATGGGAAAGCCCGGCTGGTAAAGATCAGTATGGAGTCATCGAACAAAGGCATTGTGCTGCTGTTGCAGGACGATGGAAAAGGATTTGATAAAGCGACCGTCACGCCCGGTATGGGATTGAAGAATATGGCCACCCGCATCAGACCCTACCTGGGTACGATGGAAACAGACGCGCGGCCGGGCGGCGGTGTAAAATGCCGTATCAGCCTGCCGCCGTTACACCTGCAATCACCCTAACCTGTATGAAGACGGAAAATCAATTATGTATTCTGATCGTCGACGATCACAAGATGGTTCGCGACGGATTGAAAGTGATGATTCATTCCTTTCGCCAGCACCTGCCCGCGCAGATTGAAGAGGCTGACAGCAGTCGCGAGGCGCTTCGCAAAACCGCCCGCAAATCGTACGATCTTGTTATTATGGATTATCACCTGCCCGATGGCACGGCCGTCGATACAGTGTTGCGCCTGAAAAGAGCCCGGCCTATGCTGCCGGTGCTGGCATTGTCAAACAGCGACGAACTGAAGCTGGTGCAAAGCATACTGGATGCAGGCGCCATCGGTTACCTGTTGAAAAATATTGAAGCCCGCGAGCTGCAACTGGCCATCGGAAGAGCCATGCTGCACCAGCCCTATTTCTCGAACGAGATAGCGCTGCGCCTTCTGCAGCAGCAGGGTAAGATGAAGCCTGTTGCGGCGCCGCTTACACCCCGCGAGCGGGAAGTGCTGAAATGTATTCTCGACGAATGGAAAGACGACAAGATCGCGGCCGAGCTGGGCATATCAAAACGAACCGTGCAGGTGCACCGCTCCAACCTGATGCAGAAGCTGCAAGTGAAGAATATCGCCGGACTGGTAAAGGTGGCCCTCCGAGAAGGGCTGTAGCCATGGCCACCTGCTAAAACCGGTTAGAGCAGTTTATCAAGCAGCGCTTTGGTAAGGCGGATGCCTTCGTCTTCAGATTGATGCTCACCTTCAAATTCTATGCCTACATAACCTTTATAGCCCGATTTCTTCACCAGGTCGATCAGTTTTTTATAATCCATTTCAGGCTGATTGCCGTTATTGTCGAAATCATAGGTCTTGGCGCTCACCCCTTTGGCAAAGGGCAGCAATTCGGCTACACCCTTGTACCGGTCGTAGGCTTCGGCACAACCACCTTGTGTAGTGCCCCAGTCTTGCGAAATGCAGAAGTTGCCGAAATCGGGTAGAGTGCCTACATTCTTTTTGTTTACCTGCTGCATGATCGATACCAGCCAGTCGGCCCTGGAAGAATCGCCGCCATGGTTCTCGACCACTACGCTGATGTTTTGGGTGGCGGCATACTCACCCAGGCGAGACAGCGAATCGACCGATGCTGTTTTCTTGGCGTCCCTGTCGCCTTCGCCCTGGAGATTCACCCGGATGATGGTGCAGCCGAGCAAACTGGCGGCGTCTACCCATTTCTTATGGTTGTCGACCGCTTTCAGCCGTTCGGTTTCATCAGGAATGGCCAGCGGTCCTTCAGCGTCGACCATGATCAGGTTGTTGTAGACGCCTGCGTCTTTGCTGCGTTTTAGCAGCTCTTTGAGATAGTCGTTGTTTTTGGCGGCTTCCTGCTGGGTCATATTTCTGCCCAGGCCAAAGAAGCTGCTTACATATTCAACGGCATCAACTCCATAGTCCTTTTTGGCTTTGAGCGGAAAATCGAGGTGATTCAGTTGTCCTGCCTGTAGTGCCCGGTGCAGCGACCATTCGGCCAACGATATTTTCAGCTTGGCCGACGGCGGCGTACAGGCAAATGCAAAGGGCTCTGCGGCAAGTGCGCCGGCGCCTAATAGCGTGTTGCGGAGAAAGATTCTTCTTTTCATATGGCTGTATGTGTTTTAAAGATAGGGAATTTTACCTGTCGGGTTTTACCCGTCGGACGAAGCATGGTTAGTATTTTTACGGGCCGGGTACGGCCTGCGGGCAAAAGCGTACCTGAACGTAAAGTATATGCACTTGTTTTTATTGCTGGCGGCGATCGCCTGGGGAACAGTCGCTACCGCCCAGCGCGCCACGATCGGCATAGACGGAAACCGGCTTACGTTGTCGAATGAAAAACTCCAGCGTCGTTTTGTAACCAGCCCCGACCTTGCCTGTTACGGTTTCAGCAACCTCGCAACCGGACAGCAGTTGCTGCGGGCCGTTGAGCCCGAGGCCTCGGTAGTGCTGAACGGCAAACATTATTTTATCGGCGGATTAAAAGGGCAGCAGCAGAAAGCGTATTTCCTGCCCGAATGGCTGACGGCGCTGAAACCGTTTGAGAACGCTTTTCATTATACGGGATTTGATACCTCCGTGCTGGAGCCGTTGTTGACATGGAAGGCAACCAACTGGCATCCCGCTGCCGTTAAGCAGGCAACGGGCAGGCAGATTCGTTTTCATTTTGCAGCCGACGACCTGCCTGGCGTGCTGATTGATGTGCACTATGCGCTGTATGATAATGAACCGTTGTTGTCAAAGTGGATTACGATCACCAACAATACCGGCGACACCTTACATGCAGGCGATATCAAAAATGAACTCCTTTCCCTGGTTGAAGAGGAAAGCGCCGTGGTCGGTTCGGTCGATAAAATGGAAAAACAGTCAGGCATCTATTTTGAAAGCAATTATGCGTTCAACAATGCCATGCGATACAGCCTGAGCGACCAGACCCTGCATTGGCTGGCCGACACCACCTACACTTCTCAGGTGAACTATGCGCTTACCACTCCTTGCCGCGTCGAAATTTTTCCTGATATGGCGAAAGACATTCGTATCGCGCCGGGAACTACGCTTGAATCGGTGCGCAGCTTCGAGCTGTTGATGGATAGCTATGACCGCGAGCAAAGGGGCATGGCCATCCAGCGTATGTACAGGACTGTTGCCCCATGGGTAACCGAAAACCCCATTTTCATGCATTTGGTGAGTAAGAATGATGACGAGGTGTTAACGGCCATCGACCAGTGTAGGACGACGGGTTATGAGGCGGTGATTCTCAGCTTCGGCAGCCACCTCAACATGGAAGACAACAGCGCAACCAACCTGGAACGCTGGAAAAAGATGGCCGACATCGCCCATGCAAAGGGAGTGAAGATCGGCGGTTACAGCCTGTTCAGCTCAAGGCGCATCAGTGAAGAAGACGATATTATCAGTCCGCGTACCGGAAAAACAGGCGACGCCTTCTTTGGCAACGCGCCCTGTTTCGGCAGCCGCTGGGGGCTGTCCTATCGCGATAAGATCAAACAGTTTTTTGCCGCCACCGGCTTTGATATCTGGGAGAACGACGGTCCTTATCCCGGTGACGTATGCGCTTCGGTTACACATCCTGGTCACCATGATGCCGGCGACTCGCAATGGGAGCAAATGAAGATCCAGAAAGAACTGTACCGGTGGCTGAACGAACGCGGGGTGTATATCAATGCGCCCGACTGGTACTTTCTGGATGGCACACATAAGATTGCGCTGGGTTACCGCGAGGTGAATTTCTCGCTGCCGCGCGAAGAGCAGCGTATTCTTAACCGGCAGAATATTCATGATGGCACGTTCGACAAAACACCGTCGATGGGGTGGGGGTTTGTGCCGCTGACCCGTTACCAGGGCGGTGGTCCCGAAGCCGTTCTGGAACCGCTCTCTGCCCACCTGGCCGATTATGAGAACCTGATGGTGCAATACTATGGCGCCGGGGTGCAGGCATGTTACAGAGGCCCGCGGTTGTACGACACCGTTAGCACCCGCAATCTGGTGTTGAAAGTGGTCGGCTGGTACAAACGTTATCGTGAGATCCTCAATGCGCCGATTGTTCACCTGCGCCGGGCCGACGGCCGCGATTGGGATGGCTGGATGCATGTGTCTTCTTCCGGTCGCGAGCGGGGATTGCTGTTGTTGTTTAACCCCCTGCCGCAGGCGATCAAAAGAAAGATCATCCTGCCCCTGGCTCTCACCGGATTGACCCGACCGCGACTGGCGCGCGAAGACAAGGGTGCTGTAACGCTGGCGCCAGATGATCGCGGGCACGCATACGCGGAGGTGGAGATTCCCGCCAATGGCTATGCCTGGTGGGTGATCCGCTGATCTTCACCCGTCGGTATCCCGGGCGGCAATGCCTGGCGGGTGGCAAATAAACGATTGCCCGGGCAGAAAATCAGCCTGAAATGAATTACCTTCAAAAGGATGATTGCCCATAAAAAAGCCTGGCTGGTGGTAGCAGGAGTAACGGCCATTGCGGGGTCGTTTGCTTTTTTCTCCAAAGACGACGTGGTCGATTTCAGCGCCGAGATCAAACCTATTCTCAATAAGAACTGTTTGTCGTGCCATGGCGGTGTCAGGGCCAAAGGCGGTTTCAGCCTGTTGTTCAGGGAAGAAGCACTGGCCAAGACAGAATCGGGCAAGCCGGCGATCATTCCCGGCGATCCGGGCCACAGCGAGTTCATCCGCCGGGTGAGCTCCAATGACCCCGAAGTGCGGATGCCATACAAGCATGAACCGCTGCCCGCAGAAGACATCGCCTTGCTGAAACGATGGGTGAAACAGGGTGCAAAATGGGGCGATCATTGGGCTTACCTGCCCGTTAAGGCGCAGACCGTGCCGGCACCGGCATTGAAGAATCCCGATACCGGCGGCAGTTGGGGCATGAACGAGATAGATGCTTTTATCGGTGAAAAACTCGAAGCGAATCACTTGCAGCCCAGCAAGGAGGCAGACAAAGCCACTCTGTTGCGCCGGGTAAGCCTCGACCTGATCGGCGTACCTCCCTCGGCGGCCCAGGGCAAACATTACCTGGAGAACAAAGACCCAAAGGCGTATGAGCAACTGGTAGACAGCCTGCTGGCCTCTGAAAGATTTGGCGAAAAATGGACCAGCATGTGGCTCGATCTGGCGCGTTATGCCGATACCAAAGGCTATGAGTCTGACCAGGGCCGCAATATGTGGGCTTACCGCGACTGGGTAATCAGGGCGTTTAACAATAACATGCCCTATGACCGGTTTCTTACCGAACAGGTTGCGGGAGACCTGTTGCCAAACCCCACAGATGCGCAACTGATCGCCACGGCCTTCCACCGCAATGCGCCGAACAATGATGAAGGCGGTACCGATAATGAAGAGTTTCGCAATGCCGCCAACCTCGATCGGGTTAATACTACCTGGGAAGGATTGCTCGGTACTACCTTCGCCTGCGTACAGTGTCATAGTCATCCTTATGATCCTTTCCGGCACGAAGAATACTACCGGTTCCTGGCATATTTCAACAACAACCGTGACGAAGATGTTTCATCGGAAGCACCGTACCTAAGGCAATTCAATGACAGCGATCGCAACAGCCTGTTCCGGCTTACCGAATGGGTGCGGCAACAGGCAGGTGCGGTTGAAGCCGGCCGGGTAAAAACCTATCTCCAGACTTTTCAACCGGCATTCAACAGTTCAGGGGCCGACAGCCTGAAAAACGCCACTATCATCAACAATAATGGCAGCCTGGCCATGTTCAACGACGGCTGGGCGCGCTTCGCGAAGGCCGATCTCGAAAACGCCGACGAAGGCATGATACAGTTCTATTGCAACCAGCCGGGCTCGGTGATTGATCTTCACCTCGATTCCATGAGCGGCCCCCTGTTCGCACGCATTCAGGTGGCGCATGAGAATAAATGGAAGCGGCAGGTATTTAATTTTGCCCAACAATCAGGCATACATGATGTTTTCCTGCATTACAAATCGACAGCTTACAGACCCGCCGCGGGAAAAGACAGGTCATTGCTGATTTTTTATGATATCCTGGGTTTCCAGCCTTCATTGCCCGGAAAGAACATGGCAGGATATGCAAAAGCAAAAAACGACTATACCAGGCTGTTAGTGACGACCAATGTAAACAGTATCCCGGTCATGATGGAGAACCCGGCGGCCTGGCAGCGCGATACCTATGTATGGGAGCGAGGCAACCGGCACCTGAGAGGGAAAAGCGTAACACCAGGTGTTCCCGAGATCCTGCGATTTGCCCAGCCGGCCGGTGCACCGGCCAACCGGCTGGGCCTTGCGCAATGGCTCACCGACAAGAGAAACCCGCTGGTGAGCCGCACGCTGGTGAATCGTTTCTG
>JBDHYM010000146.1:0-8311 GCA_039811405.1 Flavihumibacter sp.
CACCTGGCCGCCGAAAGCCATGTGGACCGCAGTATTGTCGATCCGCTGCAATTCGTCAAAACCAATGTGCTGGGCACTGCCAACCTCCTGAATGTGGCGCGTAAATCGTGGGAAGGAAAATTCGACGGCAAGCTTTTTTACCATGTATCGACCGACGAGGTGTATGGTTCGCTGGGCGAAACAGGTTTCTTTACAGAAGAAACGGCTTATGACCCGCGTTCACCATATTCTGCGTCGAAAGCATCGTCCGACCATTTTGTGATGGCTTATTACCATACCTATCATTTCCCGGTGGTAATGAGCAACTGCTCCAATAATTACGGCTCCTATCATTTCCCCGAGAAGCTGATTCCGCTGATGATCAACAATATCATCAACCGCAAGCCGCTGCCTGTATATGGAAAAGGGGAGAATGTACGCGACTGGCTTTTTGTCGAAGACCATGCCTCGGCCATCGATACCATCTTTCACCAGGGGAAGATCGGCGAGAAATACAATGTGGGTGGCTTCAACGAATGGAAGAACATCGACCTGGTACACCTGCTCTGCAAGATCATGGATCAGAAGCTGGGTCGCGCTGCCGGCGAATCGGCGGGCCTGATCACCTATGTGACCGACCGCCCGGGACATGACCTGCGATATGCCATCGACGCCACCAAGCTGAACAAAGAGCTCGGCTGGAAACCCTCGCTCCAGTTTGAAGAAGGGCTCGAAAAAACAGTCGACTGGTACCTGGCCAATGCCGAATGGATCAAACACGTAACCAGTGGCGACTACCAGAAATATTACGAAAACCAATACGACCATCGATAATTATGCAGGTAACTAAAACGGAGTTTCCGGGATTGCTGGTCATCGAACCTAGGGTATTTGGCGACAGTCGCGGTTACTTTTTTGAATCGTACAGCGCTCGTAATTTCCAGGCCAATGGCATTGACCTCGTTTTTGTGCAGGATAACCAGGCCCGATCTACCTACGGGGTGGTACGCGGGCTGCATTACCAGAAAGACCCCTATGCGCAAACCAAGCTGATCCGCGCCCTGGAAGGAACAATTCTGGATGTGGTGGTAGATTGCCGCAAGGGTTCGCCCACGTTCGGTAAAGTGTTCAGCATTGAGCTGAGTGCTGAAAACAAGCTGCAATTGCTGGTGCCGAAAGGCTTTGCCCATGGCTATTCAGTATTGAGCGAAACTGCCGAAGTACTGTATAAATGCGACCACTTCTACAGCAAGGAAAGCGAGGGCAGTGTAATGGTGAATGACCCCGCTTTGCAGATCGATTGGAAAATCCCGGCAGATCAAATGATCATGTCTGAAAAAGACCTGGTAAATCCGCCGTTCGCGGCTATTGATCATCCCTTTCAATTCTAAGTTATGCCTTTAGTGCTGGTTACCGGTTCCCGCGGACAATTGGGCAGTGAGCTCCAGGTGCTGGCGCCCTTGTACCGGGATTTGACTTTTCAGTTCATGGACAGCGCTTCGCTGAATATCACCGACGAAGCCGCCGTGCAACAATGGTTTGCGGAGAACAAGCCGGCTTACTGCATCAATTGTGCTGCATACACAACGGTTGATAAGGCCGAAACGGAAAAGGAAAAAGCTTTTGCAGCCAATGCGGAGGCAGTAGGATACCTGGCAAAAGCTGCCGCTGAGAACGGATGCCGGCTGATTCATATTTCAACCGACTATGTTTTTGACGGAACAGCCACCGAACCCATCAAAGAAGACCAGCCGGTTAAGCCCCTGGGTGTGTACGGAGCGTCCAAGCAAAAAGGCGAGGCGCTGGCCTTGTCGCTGGCCCCCGGCGCTATAGTCATCAGAACGTCGTGGGTATATTCGGGCTTCGGTAATAATTTCGTGAAGACCATGCTGCGGCTGATGAGTGAACGACCTGTACTGAACGTTGTTGACGACCAGGTGGGCACACCAACCTATGCAGCCGATCTTGCAAAGGCCATACTCGATATCGTAGTGGTATTGGAGAAGGAAAAGAGCAACGATCATTACGGCGGCATCTATCACTATTCCAATGAGGGCGCTATATCATGGTTCGAATTTGCCAGGACCATTGCCGCATTGAGCGGCAGCAAATGCCAGGTAAACCCCATTCCTTCCAGCGCGTATCCTACGCCGGCAAAACGCCCTGCTTACAGTGTCTTCGATAAAACAAAAATCAAGTCTACTTTTCACCTGCCCGGTATTGCCTGGGAAGACAGCTTGCAAACATGCCTTTTGCAGATCCGGCAGTTGCTTGCAAAATCCTGAAAGACTCAGTTTTTTTTACGCGGTAGCTTAGCAGCCACGAGATCATAAGAGTGTTTGATCCATTCCGTTATTGTTTTATCGGGGACCGACTGATCCATCAGCACCGTGTTCCAATGCATTTTATTCATGTGATAACCGGGGCGAACCGCATCGTATTTCTCTCTTAATTCCAATGCCATATCGGGATCGCATTTCAGGTTGATGCTTTCAAAAAGATCGATGCCCGCGAGCGCAAATATTTTTCCGCCCACTTTATAAACGACCGTTTCCGGCCCGAAGGGAAACTCTTCAGATACATCGTGAAACGATTGGCAGATAGCGCGAAAACGATCAAAATTCATAGCAGCTCTTTACAATGGACAGAACGACAATTTCGTGATTTGACACCGGTTTCAGAGGCAAAACAGGCATTTCCCAATGGAAATTGTTTTTAAACAGGTATTCGGGGTATGATTCGCCTCATTGTAACAGAGGGTTGCCACTGCTATCACATATCCGTTTAATTATTTGATTATCAAATGATTGTGTGTTGTTTTTTTAGCCTTCTTTACAACATCGTCTGAAAGCCTTTTAATGACTGCTGGCGTAGTTCACACCTTATTCAGATTCGTGTTTAACTTAAATGTTTGGTGTGATTTTTTTCAATTACATTAGCTGAATTACAGTTACTTTACTCATATAAATTCTACACAAAATGGCCACAGCAAAAAAAGCCGCAAAGAAGGCAGCTCCTAAGAAAGCTGCGAAAAAAGCAGCCCCGAAAAAAGCTGCTCCCAAAAAGGCAGCTCCTAAGAAGGCTGCTGCAAAAAAAGCCGCCCCGAAAAAAGCCGCCAAGAAGGCCGCTCCCAAGAAAGCTGCTCCTAAAAAGGCTGCAAAGAAAAAATCTGCACGCAAGCCTAACGCCGCATTTATGGCAGCGCTTACGCCCAGCGCCGCACTTGCTGATGTAATTGGTGCTAAGCCTGCTTCACGTCCTGATATCGTTAAGAAGATATGGGATTATATCAAAAAAGAAGGATTGCAAGACAGCAAGAACAAGCGTATGATTAATGCAGATGCAAAGCTGAAAGTGCTTTTCGGCGGCAAATCGCAAATATCTATGTTTGATCTTGCCAAAGTGGTAAGCGCCAACGTAAAATAATTTACTGCGCTTTTGCGCCAACGCCAGAACGGTTGCTTTGTTAAGAAGCAGCCGTTTTTTATTAGAAGCTTATGTGTGCTCTTGCGGCAAATACATGCACCGGTCCCCGGTCTTTATTGTAAGCGGGATTACTGACGAACTGGTAGTCCACGCTAAGCCAGCAGTGCGGAAACAGGCTGGCGCTGTAATAAACCTCCGCAATGTTTTCCGCACCGCGTCTGTTCAGGGAGCCGTCACCCACCATAAAACCGTAACCACCGCTTGCGAGGAAGGCCGCGTGCGCGGCTGAAATGCCGTTGCTGACAAGCGCGATTCCTATTTTGTCGTCGGCACGATGCCAGTCATTTCCCTGCAGGGTGGCACCGGCGCTGACACTGCGGTCAATTTCAGTGAAGGCCCAGGTAGCCGTTCTGCCGTCGTTCCAGCCGGCACGTGTAAACAGTTGGAGGTTGTTGCCGATTTGCTGTTCTGCATTGATGCCGAAACCGTATTTAACGCCACCGTATGCTTTGCCATAAATAACGTCTTTGTCGGTTGCTGTCGCCGTTGCGTAGGCAGGCGCTTTTGTCAGGTTGCGAAAGGCCAGCAATCGCAGCATGCCCGGTTTGCCGCCGATCTTGTATTTGCGTGCCGCTTCAACTGTTTCTGCATGGGCTTTGAAATAATGCGCATCGATCGAAGGGCCATTGGCGAAAGTAGGAACCAGTGAAGTGGCGGCCCTGAACTCCCATTGGGGCAGCACCAGTTCTGCCATCAGCGAATAGGTATAGCCACGTGTGTTCGCAGGGTAGTCCCACGCGCCATTGCTCATCAGCGCCCAGTTCATGAAGCCGGTCCGCGGGTCGTGCGAGACGCCGTTATCATCGAAATAATCCGACAGCGCGAATTTTCCCGCGCGGATGAACAGTGCTTTTTTATACGTATAACCCGCCAACTGATTGGGACCTGCTTCGTTGGAGACGGTATCGCTGTGCCCCAGGTTGAATTGTTGCTGGATGAACAGGCGGGCAGTATACAGTGCCGGCGCGGGGTCGCCGATGCGAAAGGTTTCTCCGTTGGGAAAGCCGGCTACGCCGAGGGCGGAGCTCATGCCCCTGCCGCCTGATATCTCGGGGTTGAAATAAGCTTCTGCACCCTTCCACAATTTCCTGCCCAGGTAGAAAGTGCTGGTGAGCGACAGTGCGCGTTCGGCCGTATCGGTCAAGCTGTTTTTGCCCGAATAGGCGGCTTTGAAAGAGGGATGACCCTGCATGGCGGTGGTCAACTGAAAATGAAAGCTCCAGTTTTCCTGGGCAGTGGCAAACCGGCCCGCCAGGGTCAGTAACAATACGAGCTGAATGTATTTTTTCACGGCGGCAAGATCGCCTATGAAGAGGTTAACGGCTGGTTAATGGCCGTACGCCCGCCAGTTGCATTTTATGGCATATATACTGCCCTATTTTGACGCCTTCCACCACGCCCAGGTCAATGGCGTCCCGGTAGTGGATGCCGCCGTAAAGGCGAGAAATCGCAGCTTCCCGGGCAGCTTCCCTGAACGAGTTGAAATGCCGTGGCTTCAGCTCAAACATCTCTTCGGTATTGTCGGTATAAGAGAACTGGTCGCCCAGCAGGTAGGTCAGTGTTTCGGCGGCCGCGGCTGAAATAACGCTGTGGCCGCTGGTATATTCGGGGAAAGGCGGCGTTTGCAGCACGGGTACCCATTTGATGTCGATATACCGGTTGATGAATGTTTCGGGCCGTATCCTGTTGCTCCGGTATTTCTCGTCCCAGCAACTGATGAAGGCGTCCATGAGGGTAACGGCCTGCACCGCCAGCAACTGGGTGTATTTATCGAAAGGCAGACCGGCCGTGGTTCCGGCAATACAAGTGATGTTCATCCAGTGGCCGCCGGGGCTGATCTTTTTAAAACCGAGCGACATATGGCCCGCATTGGCAACGGCAAAGGGATTGCAGTCCCAGAAACCCGCTATGGTCTGCTGTTCGACCGTAAGGGTCTTCGATACATCATACACTTCCTTCACCAACGCATAAAAGGGCGAGCTGCTGTCTTTACTGAACGATACCAGCGGCGGCGGTATGAACTGGTTACTGGAATCGATGACCAGGGTGCGGATGGTTCTCCAATGCGGCTCCACCGCTTCCATATAAGAAGGCGGCGTGGGGAACCAATACTCTTCGCCTTTTAAAGGAGTGTAGCGCAACTGCGCGCTGAGCCTGGAGTAGCCATCCTGCTTAGACCAGCTCAGCAGGTGACTCACTACCTGCTTCGCCACCGCCACCGAACTGTCTATAACAGGTTTGCTCACCTTGTTTTTGCGAAGCCAGGCCAGCAGTGCCTGTTGTTTTTCTTCGAGCATATAACCCGACGGCAAAAACATTCTGCCGGCCTCGTAAATGCTGTACAGCGCCGCTACCTGGTAGTTGTAAGTGGCGGCCGGCGTATGGATGGTTACGGGCTGGTAATTCCTGACAAAAGCGGCCGGCGGCACTATTTCCTTGTTGTGTTGCGCTACGAGGTCGTAAGCGCCGAGCGTGCAATACGCAAAATAACGGCTTGCCGCGGGTGGGTTGACCACATCGTGCATCATTACCATGGTCAGTGAAAATACAGCCGGCTGCAACTGGCTTTCATAGTCGGCGTTGCGTTGGGCCGAACTGTTTACGGAAACGAGCAGCAATAAGAATAATAACCTGTTCATTGTTTGGCGGGGGAGATGATTTTATAATACTGCATGGGACCATCGGAGATACCAACAAAGAGGTATTTATTCCCGTTGATATCGAGCGTCTCCGCAGTTTTTACATCGCCTGTTATGCACAGGCCACTGACTGTTTGCGGTGCATACGAGAAGCCTCCTTTGCCATCGTTGACGAGCAGGCAGCCGTAGTTGGCGTCTATCGCGCCGATCTTCAGCCGGTTGTCCGTTCGGTTACCCAGCAACAGGAGATCCTGGTGTCCGTCTCCGTTATAATCAGCAGCAAGTATCCTGGTTACCACCGAAAACTGGGCTTCTACGGGCAACGTAATTCTCTCATATCCTTTGGCGCCGCTGAGATAGCAGATGGTATTGCATTCGGTGGCAGTGAGTTTGCCCGCCGCCGCCAGCTCTTGTTCAGAGAAGATGTCTTTCATGGTTGCGTTCGAATAGTCCTTGTACGAAGTGAACTTTTTCCGCATGCTATAGATCTGCTCGTTCAGCTCGTCGCGGCTTACGAAGGGATAACTCTTACCCATTACATAGGTGTTCAGGAAAAGATCGATGGAGCCATTGTTGTCGAAGTCGGCATAATAAAGTTCGGCCGGCTCCTTCTCCGAGAAATGGATCTGCGAGTTTCGCCCGATATTACCGGCAACGATATCGGGCTTGCCATCGCCGTTCAGATCGGCGACCTGCAGGGAAAACCACAGGCCATTTCCTTGCTGGGGAATATAATCCGATGTCTTGTTCACGAAACCGCCGGGCGTATTGAGAAATACGGATATGGGCATGAATTCGCCGCAGAGCACCAGGTCTTTGCGGCCATCGTTGTTCATATCGCACCATACCGCATCGCTCACCATGCCAATGCTGTCCATGGGTGTCCGGGTAATTGAGAATACGCCTTTGCCATTGTTCGTAAGCAGGTAGCTGGTGGGTGTAAGCGGGTATTTGCCGGGTATTACGCGGCCGCCGACAAAAAGATCGATATCGCCGTCGTTGTCGTAATCGCATGCCCTGACGCAGCCTTTTGCGCTGGCGGTCAGATCAGGCAATGCCTGGGCACTATATACAAAATTGCCTTTGCCGTCGTTCAGGTAAATCGCGTCCTGCAAGGCAGCGGTGTGGGGTTCAAAAAGCGAGTAACCGCCTTTTGCAACATACAGATCGGGGAAGCCGTCGTTGTTCACATCGGCAAAGACGGCGGCGCTGGTGGCGGTTGTTTCTTCATTGCCGATGGAGACGTTCTCCATTTTCCGGAAGCTGCCGTTTGGCTGTTGCAGGTAGATGCGACCGGGTTCTTTTTTGGTGCCGCTGATAAAAATATCCTCCAGCCCGTCGCGGTTAACATCGGCTTTTGCCGAAACAGGTCCCGTTTTGGAATACATGAATGTCATCAGCAGTTGCCGCTTGAAATCATTTTCATCGAACGAGGTATTCGTATAGCCGAGCAGGTCGGGCGCCTTTTGAAAGAGCGGCGCCGGCGATGCCTTGGCAAAGGCCGGTGGCCGGGCGTTGTCATAGCTGATCTCAACGAGGCTGTTGATGGTTGGTTTGGCGACCAGTTGGCGGCTGTTGTCGGGCCAGACGATGAGCAGCGAATCGACCGATGCCGATGCGCCCAGCCCGAAGTGCTGTTCAAGGGGCATACAAGAAAGGTAGCCCCTGGAGGGATTAACCTCGGTGTATTGCCGCTGCCCGCCTGCATACAAAATAAGCTTTGCACCTACTGCGTTACGGTTGCGGGCTTTGTAGGCAAGCCGCACACGGAGATAATTATCTTGCCGGGTTTCGCGGCTGTTGTTTTTGTAAACGGCTGCCGGTGCATTGATCCGGTTTACCACCAGGTCGAGGTCGCCGTCGTTGTCGAGGTCTGCATATATTGCGCCGCTGGAGATACCGGGGTCGGTAATACCCCAGGCTGTTTTCATATTGGTGAAGGAGAGGTCGTGGTTGTTGCGATAGATATAATCAGAAAGGGTGGTGGAAGGCATGGCCCGTACCAGGTCCATCAGTTGCGTCGGTTCCCGCTCCATCGCCTTTCTGATCTTGTAATCGCCCCAGTATCGGAGAAAATCCTTGTTGGTATAATCGCGCAGGTATCCATTGGTGATGAAAAGGTCTTTGTATCCGTCGTTGTCGAGGTCGGCAAAGAGTGGCGACCAGCTCCAGTCGGTATTGGAAACACCTGCCAGTTGCGCAATTTC
>JBDHYM010000147.1:0-8185 GCA_039811405.1 Flavihumibacter sp.
AAGCAGGTCAGCGCCGCGCATTCGCCGCTTAAATCGCTCACGGAAATAGGTATTGTAGTGGCCGCGCTGAATATGATCCTTTGCACCATCATGAAAGAATATGGCGCTGCGTTTGCCTGCCTGCTGGCCTGTTCCGCTCTGCTGCTGGCGCATTTCTTACGGCTGTATAAAAAGGAGGTAATTTCTAAATGGCTGGTTATCATAAGCTTCAATGCCGGCGTGATGTTCGTCAGCTATTTCGTAGGGTTACGATCGGGGGTGTATATGTATTTCTTCCCCGTCATTTTCTCCATGATTTTCCTGATCGATACCAAATTCAGCAAGAACCTGGTTATCTCCGAAATAGCGACGCTGATCTGTTTCGGCATCACCTATATTATTGCCCCCTATTCGAAGACCAGCTCTTACCAGGGAGAGATCCATTACATATATAATTTTCGTATCAACCTGATCGTATCGCTGATACTGACCGGGCTGGTGGCCTATTCAATCCTGAAAACGCTCAATAACAAAGAAGAGGATCTCATTGGTGAAAAGACCCTCGGTGACACCATTTTCAACACCTCGCTCGATGCGATCTTTATTGTTGACCTCGAAACAAAGCTGGTGTCGGACTGCAACAAAAGGGCGCTGGAGCTTTTCGTGCTGCCGCACAAAGAATCGGTCATGCTGATGGACGTCAGCAGCCTGCTCGGTGAAGAAGCAGCGACACGGCTCCAGGCATTCAACCCGGCTGGTTTTACCAACCACTCGCCCTGGTTCGGTAATATGGAATTCTCTACGGCAGAAGGCGCACCATTGTATGCCTATGCCAATTTTGTGGTGTTTGAGCACCAGCGCCGCCGTTATGTGAAGATCAGTATTCTCGATATCACCGAAGTGCGCATCGCAGAAGTGGAAACCATCAAAGCCAAAGAGCGGGCCGAACGGGCCGCACGGGTGAAATCGCGTTTCCTCAGCAATATGAGCCATGAGCTGAGAACACCGCTGAATGCGATCATCGGCAGCACCAACCTGTTGTACCAGGATCATTACCTCGACAGCCAGAAGCAGATGCTCGAGATACTCAAGCATTCGTCGGAGCACATGCTGGAACTGGTCAACGATATTCTCGATTACAGCAAACTGGAAGCCGATAAAATGGAGTTGGCCAACGAACCTTATAACCTGCAGGAACTGCTGCATAAGGTCGTTACCAATTTCAGGGGACCGGTAGCTGCCAAGAACCTGGAGCTGCGCACCAATTTTGATGCGGTGAACGGCCTGGTGGTAATGGGCGACGAAATGCGCCTGCACCAGGTGCTCAATAACCTCCTGTCGAACGCCATCAAATTCACTTCCGAAGGATTTGTGCAGCTCGAAGTGAAGTCGCTCATGAAGCGCAGCACCAATATCACCCTTTGCTTCAGCATTGAAGACACCGGTATAGGCATTGCCCCCGAAAAGCAGCACCATATTTTCGATAAGTTCTACCAGACCGATGCCGAAACCACGCGTAAGTATGGCGGCAGCGGACTGGGCCTCGCCATCAGCCAGTACATTGTGCAGAAGATGGGCGGCGAACTGAAAGTAGACAGCAAACCCGGCAACGGCTCCGTTTTCTCTTTCACGCTCACCATGACCGTAGAAGCTACCCGTTACAGCTATATTGAAGAGCCGGTTACAAAATTTGAAGACCTGGAAAACGTACGCGTCCTCGTGGCTGAAGACAACCCGGTGAATATGATGATTGTGCGCCGTTTCCTGGGCAAATGGAATGCCGATGTAACGGAAGCCGTCAACGGGCTGGAAGCCATCCGGCATTTTGAGACCAAACCTTTCGACCTGCTGCTGGTAGACCTTGAGATGCCCGAGCTGGACGGCGCCGGCGTGGTATCGCGCATCAGGCGCATGGGGTCGGATGTGCCGGTAATCGCTTTTACAGCGGCGGTGTACGACCACATGCAGGCCGATCTTATTTACAAGGGCTTCACTGATTTCATTCCCAAACCATTCCGCCCCGACGACCTTCGCCAGAAGATCATCCAGTACGTAAGCCAGCGCCGCAAAACCGCCTGAGTAATTTGACGATGTGCCTTGTTTTTGCAAGCGGTTTTCTGCGATTCGTAATGGAGAACATAGCTGCCATGTAAAGCGGGTTTTCCAATCTGAACGTTACACTAACCGCAGGCTCCGAAAGCGATTTGACGACGAATTTATCAGCGGCACCTTTAACGTGGAGCAATACCAGCTGCAGGGTAATTGCCCCTACGCAGAAATAAAAACGATAAAAATAACGGCAAAGTTCAGGCTGAAGCGCGCATAATAACGCCATATAAAAAGCCGAAAACCTGCGCATCGCGCAGGTTTCAATATTTCAGTAGCGCGTACGGGAATCGAACCCGTCATTCTTCCGTGAAAGGGAAGCGTCTTAACCGATTGACCAACGCGCCATTTTCCTTTTGGGAGTGCAAAGATAGGCCCGGGCGCCATCCCCCCAAAAAATATTTTCTAAAATTTTCACAGGCTTTCGGTAAATAGTAACTTAGCGACTCACAATTTTTCAAAATCAATCAAAATTGAACTCATGAGCACTGTTAAGGTTGCGATCAACGGTTTCGGAAGAATCGGTCGTCTTGTTTACCGCCAGATATACAATATGCAGGGAATCGATGTGGTAGCCATCAACGACCTGACTTCGCCCAAAGTGCTTGCCCATTTGCTGAAATACGACAGCGCCCAAGGTCGCTTCGACGCTGAAGTGACCGCTACCGACGATTCCATCGTGGTGAACGGCGACGTCGTGAAAATATATGCCCAGCGCGATCCCGCTCAGATTCCCTGGGGCGCCCATCATGTTGACGTGGTGATCGAAAGCACCGGCTTCTTTACCGATAAGGAAAAAGCCGCCGCTCACCTGAAAGCCGGCGCCCGCAAAGTGGTGATCTCCGCACCCGCTACCGGCGATCTTAAAACCGTCGTATTCAACGTAAACCACGATATTCTTGACGGCTCGGAAGATATCATCTCCTGCGCCTCCTGTACCACCAACTGCCTGGCGCCCATGGCCAAAGTGCTCGACGACGCCTTCGGTATTGTACTGGGCAGCATGACCACCGTACACGCCTATACCAATGACCAGAACACGCTCGACGCGCCGCACGCCAAAGGTGACCTGCGCCGCGCCCGCGCCGCTGCCGCCAATATCGTTCCGAACAGCACCGGCGCCGCCAAAGCCATCGGCCTGGTACTGCCTTCGCTGAAAGGCAAGCTCGACGGTGGCGCCCAGCGCGTACCGGTTATCACCGGGTCTCTTACCGAACTGACCACCGTACTGAAGAAAAAAGTAACGGTAGAAGAAGTGAACGCCGCCATGAAATCGGCCAGCAACGAAAGCTTCGGTTACACCGACGACGAGATCGTAAGCTCCGATGTAGTGGGCATGCATTACGGCTCGCTGTTCGACGCCACCCAAACCAAGGTGATCAGCGTGGGCGACCAGCAGATCGTGAAAACCGTTAGCTGGTACGACAACGAGATGAGCTATGTAAGCCAACTGGTTCGCACCGTTAAATATTTCGCGGGACTGATCAGCAAATAATCCATCCATGTCAGCATTCAGCAACCATAATTTCGCCGGCGAAAAAGTGCTTATCCGCGTTGACTTCAACGTGCCGCTCAACGACAAGCTGGAGATCACCGACGATACCCGGATGAAGGCCGCGCTGCCCACCATTCGCAAAATAATTGCCGATGGCGGCCGGGTTATCCTGATGAGCCATCTCGGTCGCCCGAAAGACGGGCCGACCGACAAATACTCGCTCCGGCACCTGGTGAAACACCTCGGCGAATTATTGCCGGGCGTAAAAGTCCATTTCGCCGACGACTGCATAGGAGAGAAGGCCACCACAGCCGCCAATGCGCTTGGCGCAGGCGAAGTGCTGTTGCTGGAGAACCTCCGCTTTTATAAGGAAGAGGAAAAGGGCGACAGGTCGTTTGCCGAAAAGCTGGCCGCACTGGGCGATGTATATGTAAACGATGCCTTTGGTACTGCGCACCGCGCGCACGCTTCAACGGCAGTGATCGCTGCATTTTTTCCGAAGAGCAAACGAATGTTCGGGCTGCTGATGGAAGGAGAAGTGGCCAGCGCTGAAAAAGTATTGCACGAGGCGGCAAAGCCCTTTACCGCCATCATTGGCGGCGCCAAGGTAAGCGACAAGATCCTGATCATCGAGAACCTGCTGGAAAAAGCCACCGATATCATCATTGGCGGTGGCATGGCGTATACTTTCATGAAAGCACAGGGGGGTAAGATTGGTAAATCACTTTGTGAAGAAGACCGGCTGGAAACTGCCAACGAGCTGCTGAAGAAAGCGGCTGCCAAAGGCGTAAACATCCATCTCCCGTCAGATTCCATCGTGGCCGATAATTTCAGCAACGATGCCAATACCTCTACGGCGCCCAGCAATGCCATCCCCGATGGTTGGATGGGACTGGACATTGGTCCCCTGGCGGCGGAAGAGTTTGCCAATGTGCTGAAGCGCTCCAAAACCATTCTCTGGAACGGCCCCATGGGGGTTTTCGAAATGCCGAAGTTCCAGCACGGAACCCGCAGGGTGGCCGAAGCGGTGGCCGAAGCCACTGCCGCCGGCGCATTTTCGCTGGTAGGTGGCGGCGATTCGGTAGCGGCCGTAAACCAGTTCGGTTTTGCCGATAAGGTGAGCTATGTGTCTACCGGCGGCGGCGCCATGCTGGAATACTTTGAAGGAAAAGAGCTGCCGGGCATAGCGGCGGTGAAAGCCTGACGAATGAAATATTTTAAAGGCCATCCAACCGGGTGGCCTTTTTTAATGTCTCATATTTTTTGACTGAATTATATATGCATAGCTTAATTTTAAATATCAACTAAATTATTTGCGATGAATTCCAAGAACCTCCTTCTTATTGTTATTGCAGGCGCTGTTTTGCTGCTGGGCGGCTGCGGTTGTACGGGTTACAACAAAATGGTGGGGCTCGATGAAACCGTTAAGAATAAATGGGCCAATGTGCAAAGCGATTACCAGCGCCGGGCCGATCTCATTCCGAACCTGGTGAATACGGTAAAAGGCGCCGCCAATTTTGAGCAGGAAACGCTGACCAAAGTAATGGAAGCCAGGGCCAAGGCTACATCGGTTACCATTGATCCGTCGAATATCACCCCCGAGAAACTGGCCGAATACCAGCAGGCGCAGGCCGGCGTAACCGGTGCATTGGGTCGTTTGATGGCAGTGGTGGAGAACTACCCCGACCTGAAGGCCAACCAGAACTTCCGCGACCTGCAGGCGCAACTGGAAGGAACCGAAAACCGGATAAAGGTATCACGCAATGATTTTAACGAGGCGGTTCAGTCGTACAATACATCGGTCAGAACTTTTCCCAATAACATCTTTGCCAATATGTTCGGCTTCCACGTGAAGAATGGTTTTGCTGCCGATCCCGGTGCGGAAAAGGCACCTTCTGTTCAATTCTAAACCGGCGCTGATGGCATTTTTCTCCCTTGGGAAAAAAGACCGGTTCCTGACGCACGATGAGGCGGCGCGCATTGTAGAGTCCATTCGCGCCGCTGAAAAAAAGACCAGCGGCGAGGTCCGGGTATTTATTGAAAGCCGGTGTAAATACGTCCGCCCGGTTGACCGTGCAGCGGAAATATTCTGGAACCTGCAGATGGACCACACCGAACACCGCAATGGCATCCTGGTATATGTGGCTTCGCTCGACCACCAGGCGGCGATATGGGGCGACGACGGTATTCACCTGAAGACCGGCGAAGTTTTCTGGCAAGAGGAGATGGGCAAGTTGCTCCACCATTTTCGCGGCAACGCCTATGCCGACGGCATCCGGCTGGTTATTGAAGACCTCGGGGAGGTATTACACCGGTATTTTCCTTATGAAGCAAAAACCGATAAGAATGAGCTGCCCGACGACATCGTTTTCGGCGACTAATCATTTCAGTGCCCGATCATGAAACGCTTACTGTTCATATTGTCTTTTCTCCTGCTGCTGGCAGGTGGTTATGCGCAGGTATTGCCGAAGCCGTCGCCCGCAAAGCTGGTCAACGATGCGGCTCACCTGCTGACACCCGACCAGACAGCTTCGCTGGAGGCCAAGCTGGTCGCTTATGATGACAGCACGTCCAACCAGGTGGTGATCGTAACGGTGCCTACACTCGGCGATCTCGATCCGAACGACTATGCCACGCGGCTGGGCCGTTCCTGGGGCGTAGGCGGACGTGAATTCAATAACGGCGTGGTGATCCTGGTGTCGACCCCTGCCGAAGGCTCGGGCGAGCGAAGACAAGTGTATATCACGGCAGGGTATGGCCTGGAGGGCGCACTGCCCGACATTGTCCTGAAGCAGATTGTCGACAACGAAATGATCCCGAACCTTAAATCGGGCAATTATTACCGGGCATTCGACGAAGCCACTACCGCTATCATACAGGCCGCCGCGGGGGAATACAAAGCGCCGGAAGGATATAATCGCCGTGGCCAGGGATCGCCGGTGCCTGTCGGCCTTATCATCCTGTTTGTGGTTATCATCATTATCATTTTCAGCCGGAAAGGCGGTGGCGGCGGTGGTATGATGAGCCGTCGCGGTTATCGCCGATGGGGCGCTGGTCCGCCGGTGATCTTTCCGGGTAACTGGGGTGGTGGCGGCAGCGGCTGGTCAGGTGGCAGCAGCAGCGGCGGCGGTTTCGGTGGCTTCGGCGGTGGCAGCTTTGGTGGTGGTGGCGCGGGCGGAAGCTGGTAAGGGTTTGAGGTTTGTTGCTGCGCGCGGCTTCCTGTTGGAAAGCGCGCTGTCTTTCACGCGAAGACCGCAAAGAAATTTACCCGTCGGGTGGCACCCGTCAGGTGCCACCCGACGGGTAAATCGGCTCACCCTCCACCTTATATACCGATATCTGTAGTAACATCACAGTAGCCTATATTCGCTGCCTGAAAGCAAAGAACAAGATAGCCGTCGGGCAAACCCGACGGCTATCTTGTTCTTTGCGTCATCTTTGCGGTCTTTGCGTGAATTTGCGTGAAAGACAGCGCGCTTTCCAACAGGAAGCCGCGCGCAGCAACAACCCTCAAACCTTACTGCCCCTTTTTTCCCTTAATATAGTCTACCAACTCTTTGGCGCTCGCGCTGTTCGATTTTTGCTGGGCGTTTATAATGCCCTGCAATACCATATCGTTGATAAAGGGTGCAAGCTGCGACTGGTATGCTTTGGGGATCGCATCGCGGAAGGTGACGATCTCGTCAACGCCATTTTTTACGGCGGCGACATCACTTGACCTGGCGAGTAAAATGGCAACGGGTTGCAGCAGGTCCAGCTTTTCCTGCGATATACCCATGCCTTTAAAGCTGTTGAGCACCACCGGCAGGGCTTCATCCAATCCGTTTATGGCAGCGATGGTGGCAACAGGGCCGACCAGCTTGGCTTTCAGGGGCTGGCCGATCAGTTGCTTGCAGATGCCCAGCGCTGCGTCTTTATCGAGTACCGACAGCGCCTGGAGACTGGCGCCGGCCACAGAATAAGAGGAATCTTTTACGCCCTTCTGGAAAATGGCCAGGTATTCAGGTTTCTGGTATTCGCCCAGCAGTTCGATTGCCTTGGCTTTCACCACTGCTTTCGGGTCGTTGCCGGCCAGGTCTGTAATCGTTTTTTCCATAGCGGTTCTGACTACCGCATTTTTCATGTCGAGCTTTTCCAATGTAAGTTGGCGCAGGCCGTGGTATTTGTCCCTGAGTGCTGTGCGCAAAATGTCGAGCGCCACCACATTGTTTTGCTGTCCGGCGGCAAATTCTATTGCTTCCCGGCGATCCACGTAATTGCCCGCTTCCTTGTATTGAAAAGCGTATTGCTCGATTGTTTTGTTATCGTTTTTTTCGCAGGTGATCACCTTATCGGCATCTACATTAACGAGGTCGGGCCGCTTTTTATAATTGAATACAAAGCTGTCGAGCTTGTTTTCCAGGGTGACCCGGTACCGTGTTTTTTTACCGCTTTCGTACACATCAACGGCTATGGGCAATTGGAATATTTGCCCGCTTTCCTGGGTTTGTTGCAGTATAACTTTCACCGTGCCCGCTGCATCGTCGTACTGGTAGCTGATATCCAGTTTCGGGTGACCTGCACCGAAATACCACTGGTTGAAGAACCAGTTCAGGTCCCGGCCGC
>JBDHYM010000148.1:0-8096 GCA_039811405.1 Flavihumibacter sp.
TTACTCTTTGTTTCAGACATGTTTGAAAATGGATTAATTAATCAACGATGAAGGGGTAGTTCTCATCTACATAGATGTCTTTCAACACCTCGTCTTCGTTCGGCCATGGGCTCTCTTCTGCAAATTTCACAGCCTCTTCCACTTCGGCATCCACCCTTTTGTTGATGGCGTCGATTTCTTCGGGAGTGGCAAATTTGTTATCAAGGATGGTCTTTTTCACCATTTCGATGGGATCGCGCATCTTGTACTCTTCCACCTCTTCTTTGGTGCGGTATTTCTGCGGGTCGGAAATGGAGTGACCCTTGTAGCGGTAGGTTTTGATCTCGATCAGGGTGGGACCATCGCCTTCGCGGGCACGCTTTACAGCACGGGCCATGGCTTCATGCACGGCCTCGGCGCTCATCCCGTCGATCGAATCAGCCGGCATCTCGTACGCATCAGCCAGCTTATAAATATCATGCACATTCGAGGTACGGGCCACCGAAGTACCCATCGCGTAGTTGTTGTTTTCGCAGATGAAGATCACCGGCAGCTTCCAGAGCATGGCCAGGTTAAAGGTTTCATGCAGCAAACCCTGGCGGGCGGCGCCGTCTCCGAAAAAGGTCAGGCAAACAGCATCGGTTCCTTTGTATTGTTCGGCAAAGGCAATGCCTGCACCGGTTCCGATCTGTGCACCCACGATGCCATGTCCCCCGAAAAAGCGTTCTTTCTTGCCGAAAAAGTGCATGCTTCCCCCCTTTCCCTTGGCGCAGCCTGTCGCCTTGCCGTAGAGTTCAGCCATACAGGATTTGGCGGTAATGCCCTTGGCCAGCGCCAGGCCGTGGTCGCGGTAGGCGGTGATAAAGGCATCTTCCGGCTTGGTAGCGGTCATGCATCCGGCGGCAATGGCTTCCTGGCCCACATAGGCATGGAAAAATCCGCGGATCTTACCTTCCATTTTATACTTTTCTTCGGCCTTGAGTTCGAACTGGCGAATGAGCTGCATCAGCTCATACCAGTACAGGTAGGTTTCCTTTGAAAATTTTGTCGCCACTGGATTCATTTTGAGACGGGCAAAGATAAGGGAAAAGGGGAAACAATTAATTTACACCCGGTTTGCTGCGCATCAAGTCTATATCAGTATTTCAGTACAGGAATTACGGGCAGTCGTCGTGGGATTTCGACGCGCGGCTGACCGGTATTGCCGGCCGCAACGGCACGGGTAAAACCAACCTGCTCGAAGCCATTTATTTCTGCTGCTTTACCAAGGGTTATTTTGCCGGCGCCGATGCCCAACTGGTGCAAAAAGGCGCCCAGGGAATGCGCATTGCCGCCCAATTCGAGAAGAGCGGCGAGCCCTACGAGGTCACCGCGCTGATCAGGGAAAACGGTAAAAAGGAGTTCAGGGTCAACGGCGCGCTCTGCGAGCGGATGGCCGATCACATCGGCCAGTTGCCGGCGGTGGTGGTAGCCCCCGACGACGTGGAGATCATCATCGCGGGCAGCGAAGAACGCCGGCGCTTTATCGATGCCCTGTTTTCGCAGATCGACCGCGACTACCTGCTCCAGCTCATGACCTATAACCGCTTGCTGCTGCAACGCAACAGCCTCCTGAAGCAGCAGACCGACACCGGCCGCCGGCAGCCCGACCTGCTGGACGTGCTCGACAGCCAGATAAGCTCGCCGGCCACGGTCGTTTACCAGAAACGAAAACAATACCTGCACTGGCTGCTCGGTCGCGCAGCCGACCGCTACCAGGCCATCTCGGGCGAACAATACCGGCCCGAGCTGGTATATGAAACCAGCCTGGAGCAGGCACCGCTTTCCGCGCTGTTGCAGCAAAGCCGCGAGCGCGACTGGCAGGCGCAGCGAACCACGCTCGGTATTCACCGCGATGACATCGGCATTTACCTCGACGGCGGGCCTTTCCGGCAACTCGCTTCGCAGGGGCAACGCAAAAGCCTGCTCTTTGCACTGAAAATGGCTGCTTTCGATTTGCTGAAAACCCATAAGGGATTCGCTCCGATACTGCTGCTCGACGATGTTTTTGAAAAGCTCGATGAAGGACGTATGCAAAACCTGCTGCAGGAAACCTGTATCGAAAACGGCGGACAAGTGCTGCTGACCGACACCCATCCGGAAAGAATTAAAAAAAGCCTGGACAGGCTTTCAGTGAATTATCGATTGATAACTTTATAGTTTTCAGTGGTCTGAATCCGGGAACGTGCTATGTGTGTGTACGCAGGCTTTCAGGCTGGATCTAAAAACGGGACCATATTGCACCATAGACTGCGGCCGGGTCAATTTGGTTGCAACGCTAACTATTTTTTTACCATCGCCCGAACCGGGGCGTCGCCATTCGGCTATCTTTGCCGCATGGGAGAATACTCGCTCGGAGATGCCATCCGCCAGTTTTTAAAACAGAGCCGGCTAAAAGGGTCGGTACAGGCCATGCAGATCCACGACGTATGGGAGCAGATCATGGGCAAAACCGTTGCCCGTTATACCGACAGCATCAAGATCTATGGCCGGAAGCTGTACGTTACCACCTCGGTGGCCCCCCTCAAGCAGGAGCTGATCTACCAGAAAGACAATATCATACAAAGGGTGAACGAGGCCCTGGGCGAAAAGGCCATCGATGAGGTGATCATAAGCTGATACGCGGGTCAACCCACCCGTACAGCAGGTCGGCCAGGAAGCTGACAAATACAAAACAGCAGGCCGATACCAGCACCGACCCCATGACCACGGGAAAATCGAGCTGAGACAACGCATCGACCGTCAGCTTTCCGATCCCTTTCCAACCGAAAATATATTCCACGAAAAATGCGCCGGCCAGCAACTCGGCAAACCAGCCTGTAATGGCCGTGATAACAGGGTTCAGGGCGTTGCGCAGCGCGTGCTTCCAGATAACCTTCGACCGGGGCAGCCCTTTGGCCACGGCGGTGCGGATATAATCCTGCTGCAGCACGTCGAGCAGCGAAGCCCGGGTAAGCTGGGCAATGATCGCCAGGGGGCGGATGCCCAGCGTAAGGGCGGGCAGCCAGAGGTTCTGCAGGCTCAGGTATGGCTTGCCGGTGGCTGTATCGAGATCGAACCAGGAGCCGGTCATGTGCAGGCCGGTGTAGGCCTGCAGCACAAACCCGAACAGGTAGGCGATGGCAATGGCCATAAAAAAAGAAGGCGCTGAAATACCCAGGATGCTGGCGAACATGGTAGTGCCGTCGAGCCAGGTGTCTTTGCGTACGGCAGCCAGCACACCCATGGAAATGCCGAATACCGTGGCAAAAAGCATGGCCGCTACCGCGAGCAGAATGGTTCCCGGCAAAGCTTCGGCGATCATGGCGCTGACATCGCGGCGCGACTGGTAAGAACGGCGCAGGTAGGGTTGCTTAATGGCCAATCGGAAATCGCCGCTGCCGAAGAAAAATCCCTTAAGGTTTTTCTGCCGGATGTCTTCCGTACGATGAATGGCTACCGGAGAAACATCGTTGAGGTAATATAAAAACTGTTTCCATTTCGGCTTGTCGAGCTGCAGGTCGCGGCGGATATTCTCTTGCGTCTGCTGGTCGGCCCGCTGCCCCACCACCAGCCGGGCAGGGTCGCCAAAACCCTGGAACAGCACGAAGACCAATACCACCACGCCCAGCAACACGGCGAGTGCATACAAGAATCTTCGTACGAAAAAACGCATGGTCAGTGTATTTGCGGGGCATCGCGCAGCGCCCACTTGTTCATGATCTGTCCCTGGTTGATCTCATAGAGGGTCTGCGGATTACGGGCGGCGGTTTTAACCGCCACGGCATCGCATTTCAGTACAAGGACGCCGGCCAGGGCCTCGCCCAACTGGCGGCGTACCGCTTCTTCCACCGGGGTAATTAGCAGCAACGGTTTCAATTGCTGGATGGCTTTCTCTACGGCAGGCGCCGATGCCTCGTCAATACTACGTACAAAAAGCCAGTATTGGGTACCGGGCGTTTCGAGCAGTTGGCTGGTGCTGTCGGCGCCCGATGGAGCCAGCAATACGAAATCCTTGATCGCGGGTTCGGCATTGCCCTTACGCACCAGCTTGTCGTAGCGGCGCAGGAACTGGTAGCTGTCTTCGTCGAAATCATCCGGAAAAGCATCGGCCGTAAACTCCACTTCCTTCCCTTCTTTCCTGTACACGAAACTGATCACCGTGCTGTCGGGCACGGCGCCCGGCGGCACTTTCATCTGCTCCTGGATGCGTTTCCCTTTTTTATAGGGCAGGCAGTCCACCAGCGGAATATGCTTCAGCACATACCATTGCAGGCCGAAGCTGACGACCGCGCTGGCCAGCAGAAGAACCACTGCCCTGCCGGTATTCTTCGGCGACGGCAACCGGCGCCGGTTAATGAAAAGCAGCAGGATCAGCAGCAGCAGGAAAATATCTTTCCAGAAAGACTGCGCCGCCGTAAGCGGAATGCAATCGCCGAAGCAGCCGCAGGTTTTGATCTTTCCGCTGAACAGCGCGTAGCCGGTCAGGAAGGTGAAAAAAACGATCAGCAGCAGCAGCAGCCAACTGAACAGTTTCATCTGCCAGCCGATGATCACTGCCACGCCGGCGATGATCTCGAAAGCGATCATGAGCACGCTGAGAGCAAGTGTGTAATCGTTGAATGAATGCCAGCCCCACACTTCAAAGAACTCCTGCATTTTATAGCTGAGTCCCAGCGGGTCATTGGCCTTGACCAGTCCGCTGACAATGAATAAAACGCCGACAATGTAGCGGCATACGGTAAGCAGGTTTTTCATGCGCGGTGTTTTCCTTCGCCGATCAGGATCAACGCGAATACGGCGTAATTAAGAATATCGAAATAATTGGCATCGATGCCCTCGCTTACGAGGGTAGTCCCGTTATTGGCGAGTATCTGACGGATGCGCAGCAATTTGGAAAGGATAAGATCGGTAAAACTTTCCTGGCTCATATCCCGCCAGGCCTCGCCGTAGTCGTGGTTCTTTTTCGCCATCAGCTCGCCCGCCTGTTTTATCTTGTCGTCATACAGTTGCCGCACTTCCTCTACGCCGAGGTCTTCTTTGGCAGTTGGCGACAATTCGAGTTGCATCAGCCCGATGACGGCATAGTTCAGGATGCCGGTAAACTCGGAACTGATGCTGTCGCCCACCAGTTGCCTGCCGGTTTCCTGGATGGTGCGGATGCGCTTGGCTTTTATAAATAGCTGGTCGGCCACCGACACGGGGCGGTAAACACGCCAGGATGTGCCGTAATCGCGGGTCTTTTTCAGAAAAAGGTCGCGGCTGCGTTCAACGACAGCCTGGTATTGATCGGTAGTGCTGCTCATGGTTGCTGCTGAAAATGTATCATCTTTATCGTTCAAAAATAAGCATTCAGCAGCATGTACAGTTTGAACGGCGGCGGGCGTTTACTCACCCTCGATCCACCACGCGTGATGGGCATTCTTAATATTACGCCCGACAGCTTTTATGCGGGTAACCGGGTGGACACCGAATCGGGCCTGCTGCAGCGGGCGGAAACCATGATCAGCGAAGGCGCCTCGATCATCGATATCGGTGCACAGAGCACGCGGCCCGACAGCCGGTTTATGCTGCCCGAAGAAGAATGGGCCCGGCTGGCCCCCCTGCTGCCGGTTTTATGCCGCCGTTTTCCGGAGATGATATTCTCCGTCGATACCTTTCACGCACAGGTGGCGCGCCGTGCCGTGGAGGCCGGTGCAGCGATGGTGAACGATGTGAGCGGCGGACAACTGGACAGCGATATGCTGCGCACGGTGGGTGCGCTGGGCGTTCCCTTTGTGTGCATGCACATGCGCGGCACGCCGCAAACCATGCAAACGCTGACAGCCTATACAGCACTGGTGCCTGCTATCTGCGATTATTTCATCGAGCGCGTCGCGGCCTGCCGCGCGGCGGGTATTAAAGACGTGGTGCTCGATCCCGGTTTCGGCTTCGCAAAAACAATCGCACAGAATTTCGAGTTGCTGAATAACCTGGAACAGTTCCGGCTTCTCGGTTGTCCGTTACTGTTAGGTGTGTCGCGCAAGAGCAGCATCAGCAAAACCCTGGGCATTACCGCCGAAGAAGCGCTGAACGGCAGCACCGTGCTGAACACCATCGGGCTGCTGAAGGGCGCTCATATTTTACGGGTGCACGATGTAAAGGAAGCGGTAGAAGCGGTCAGGCTGGTAGCGGCGGTTACACGGCAACCTGCCTGAAAATACAATGGGCGCCCGTTTCGAAGCGCCCATTGTATATCTCATGTGTGTGTTATGCCGTTGTTAGTGTGCCGGCTGTGTGGTGGCAGGCGGTATCAGCGGGTTTTGTTTCGGTGCGGGCGCCGAGTCGGCTATATTCACCAGTTCCACTTCAAATTCAAGGGCTTCATGGGCTTTGCCGCCGGGGCCGGGGCGCATGCCATAGGCCAGGAAGCCGGGGATATACAATACGCCCTTGCCGCCTTTACCGAACTTTTTCAGTCCCTGGTCCCAACCGGGGATCACCTGGCCCATGCCCAGCGGGAAAGAAAAAGGATCGCGGCCTTCTTCCATGTTGGTTTCAAATTCCTTACCGGTCTCCAGCAGCTTGCCCCGGTATTTTACCGAAACAAATTTGCCTGAATCGGCCAGGGGGCCGGTACCGGCATCGTTCACCAGCACATATACGCCGCCGCCTACTTTCTCGGCCTTGATATTATTTTTTTGCAGGTAGGCTTCTACCAGCGCCAGGTCTCTCCCTTCCTGCACCTTGATCTCTTCGGCCTGGTTCGCCTGTACCGCAGTTTCGTCTTTCAGGATGTCGAGCACACGGATGCCGAGGCGCATTTTATCGCCTTTTTTCATAAAGGGAGGCAGCATGGGGCTTTTCTTCAGCAGCGTGTCCACTTCCTGGATGATCACAACACTGTCGCCTTTATGCAACTGGTCGAATATTTCAGCCGGGTTGTAAACGGGACCTACACTGTCGACGCGTGCATAGGCAGGAACGCTGCCTACCGATGTCTGCAGCACGGAATCGTTTACGGTTTGGGTGAATTGTACTTTAAGAAATTCACCCCTCTTTACCTGCGGGCCGCTGCCCTTTTCTACGATCTTCCAGGTGAGGCCGCTTTGTGTTTTGCTGTAATCGCCGGTTCCGCACGCAGCCAGCAGGCTGGCGGCAGCGATGGTTAGCAGGGAAATTTTTGTCATTTGATTTTATGTAAGTTGAAATTCTGACGCGTGTTCTCTGAGCACTTTTTTAAAGGTCCTGACGGTCTCTTCGAGGGAGGCGCTGCTTCTGCCGCCGGCTGCATTGAAATGACCGCCGCCCTCAAAAAAGCGACGGGCAAAGGTATTGACATCCACGTTACCCTTGCTGCGAAAGCTCCATTTTCTTTCCTCGTCGCGGTCAATTACGATGGCAGCCATTCTAATTCCCTGAATACTAAGGGGATAATTGACCAGCCCCTCTGTATCGCCCGTCTTTATATCATATTTCAGCAAGTCGGTTTTGGGAATGTAGAGCAGGGCTGTATTGTATTCATAAAAGATCTCCATGCGATTGGTCAGCACGTGCCCGATGAACCGCAACCTGTTTTCCAGGAAGCTGTCGTAGATATGCTCGTGCACCAGTGTGTGATTCAGGCCCACCGACTTCAGGTGCGCCGCCATGCTATGCACGCTGGCGCCTGCCGCAGGAAAGCGAAATGACCCCGTATCGCCGATCAGCCCCGCATACAGGCACTGGGCCATCTCGGTATTCAGCCAGCCGGCCTTGCCGCTGCCAATGATAAAATCGTATATCATTTCGCAGGTGCTGCTCTTGCCGGTATCGCTGATGCCGAACTGGAAAAAATCTTCGGCAGGCTGCTGGTGATGATCGATCAGCACTTTGATACCCCCGGCCTTTTCGAGCACCGGCGCCAGGTTTTTGGTACGCACAGGCGTGTTGAAATCGAGACAGAACAGCCAGTCGGCCGCCCGTATAATGGCCTCTGATTTATCGCGGGTGATCTCGTAGTTCAGCACCTTATCGGCGCCCGGCATCCAGTCGAGAAAAGAAGCCCAGTTGGTCGGCGAAATCACGGTCACCTGGTGGCCCCAGCGAACAAGCAGGTGGTACAAGGCGAGGGATGAGCC
>JBDHYM010000149.1:0-8080 GCA_039811405.1 Flavihumibacter sp.
GTTTCTCGATCAGCCAGGGGTGTACGTTGGCGGTTATCAATGCAATTGGTTTCATCCGTTCATTTTAAAAGTAAGCGCCGCAAAATCGGCCACCGATAATCTTTCTGCCCGCTGATCGAACAGCGGGTCGGCCAGCATTTCAGGCAAAAACAACGACTTGACGGCATTCCGGAGCATCTTACGGCGTTGGTTAAACGCTGTTTTCACCAGCAGACGAAAGGCCGCCTTGCTTTTCATGGCCGGCGGCGTTACAGGCAGCAGCCTGATCACCCCGCTCATCACCTTGGGCGGCGGCTGAAAAGCGCCGGGGGGTACGTCGAACAGGTAGTCTACCTTATAATAAGCCTGTATAAGCACACTGATCACCCCATAGGTCTTATTACCCGAGGGCGCCGCCACGCGCTCGGCCACTTCTTTCTGGAACATACCGGTAACGGCTTCTACCTGCGCACCCCAGTCGAGCAGCTTAAAAAGGATCTGCGTGGAAATATTGTACGGGAAATTGCCCACCACGGTAAACGATTCGCTGAAAGGCGGATCGATGTCGAGAAAATTGCGATGGATCAGCTTGCCGGCAATGGCAGGGTAGGTTTGCTCGAGGTGGGTTATCTTCTCGTCATCCAGCTCCACCGCCCGGAAATCGATCCCCGGCAGGGTCAATAAATGCTTCGTCAACGCACCACCGCCCGGTCCTACTTCCAGCAAACGCTGAAACGGATGCGCCTGCAAGGCCTCCACTATCCGGCGGCAATAGCTGTCATCGCGCAGAAAGTGCTGGCCCAATGATTTTTTCAGCGTGTACATAAGCTGCGAAATTACGCGTAAATTTACCCCTTCACTTACTGTACCATGAATCAACCTGCAGATAATAATAAACCGGTCATCGGGATCAGTTGCGGCGACCTGAACGGAATAGGCCTTGAGATCATTCTGAAAACCGTGGCCAACAGCAAATTGCTCGACGTTTGCTCGCCCATTGTTTTTGCCTCCAACAAAGCCGTCAACTTTTACCGCAAAACGATGCCGGAGCTGAATTTCAATTACCAGCATATCAAAGACTTTAACCGGCTCAACTACCGCCAGGTGAATATTTTCAACTGCTGGGAAGACGATGTACAGATCCAGCCGGGGCAACTGACCGATACCGGCGGTAAATACGGACTTCTTTCCCTGACCATCGCCACCCAGGCATTGAAAGACGGGCATATCCACGGACTGGTCACTGCGCCTATCCATAAAAAAAATACCCACGGCGAAACTTTTCCCTATACCGGTCATACACCTTTTTTCCAGGCGGTGTTCGGCGCACGCGAGGTGCTCATGTTCATGGTAGCCGAAAATATGCGCGTGGCGCTGCTCACGGAACACGTGCCGGTATCGGCCATTGCACCTTATGTTACCAAGGCGAATATCCTGGCCAAGCTGCGGCTGGTGGAAGACAGCCTGCGGAAAGACTTCGGGGTCGAGAAACCGAAGATCGCCGTGCTGGGGCTCAACCCCCATGCAGGCGATGAGGGACTGATCGGCACCGAAGAGCAGGAGATCATCCGGCCGGCCATCAAGGAATTCAAGCAGCAGGGTAACAGCATTGTGCAGGGACCCTTTCCGGCCGACGCTTTCTTCGCCCGCGGTTACCACGAACGGTTCGACGCCGTGCTGGCCATGTACCACGACCAGGGACTGATCCCTTTCAAATCGCTCGCACAGGGCAACAGCGCGAATTATACCGCCGGTCTACCGGTGATCAGAACATCCCCCGACCATGGCACCGCGTTCGATATTGCCGGTAAAAACCGGGCCGATGAAAGCTCGCTGCTCGGCGCTATCGTCACCTGTATCGACATTATCCGCGCACGCGAGGAATTTGCCGGCAACCGTCGCAACCCCATCAAGAAGGTGAGCAACCGGATCATGGCCAATGCCGTCGACGAGAAAATCGACCTCGAATAGCCCGAAAAGATCGTAGAGATACGACCGGGAAAATGTTTTTTTACTATTTTCCGCCTGTTACACAATAAATTGGTGGCTGGGCTGTTGCAAATATCAGGTGGCCGCATTATCTTGGCATTACAATACCTACGAATACGCGTTTCCCTTTTCGTTCCCCACTGTTTCATATCCTCTGAACGGAACCAGTTAAACTGACCCGATTCCGTAATCATCCACAAAAAGTACTTACTATGAAACGGTATGTAATCGTTGTATTGTGTCTCGCCCTGCTGATGTCTTTTGCTTCCAAATCGAATGCGCAACAAGCATCAGTGAACATTGAACATTTCTCTTTTCCTGAAGATGCTGCTTTTAATTATGGTCCGGCGAACTCCGGTATCAAAGCCATCTCGGCTGTATTCGTAAAAAACAAGGTTAATATCGACTGGGCCGCGAGCGCCGAAGCAGGTCGCAATTACGTGGTGCAACGCAGCATGGACGGCGAGCATTTCGAAAGCCTCGACGGCAGCGCCGCCAGTGAAGCCGGTCATTTTTCTTACACCGATCACCTGCCTGCCAAAGCGATGAAACTGCGCGACGTGTATTATCGCATCGGCTGGCGCAGCGGTGAAGCCGGCTTTTCTTATACCAAGCCCATGCTGATTCGCGTGGCTCGCAATGGCTCGGTTGATTGTGTATCGGTTTTCCCTGATCCCGAAAAAAATGATATCCATTTCCAGCTCGAACTGGCAGAAGAAAGCTATATGGTCGCCGAGCTGACCAATGATGCCGGCAAGCAGATTATGACCAGGAAAGGGAAGCTGGGCGCCGGCAAGCAGGTACTGGGGCTTACCGGCACCAGTCAACTGGAAAAAGGAATTTACTGGCTGGAGATCCGCGTCAACAGCAAGGAAGCGATGAAAGTGCGCCTGATCAAAGAATGACCCGGTGATCATTTGCCTGCACGCAGGTACGACTGCAGGTTCTTCACATATTCTTCAAAAGCCTGGATACCTTTCGGCGTGATCGAACAAAGCGTTTGCGGATAATTATCGCGAAACTGTTTGGTCACGCTGATGTATCCCGCATCTTTTAATTTATTGATCTGCACGCTCAGGTTTCCGGCCGTAGCGTTGGTTTTCTCTTTGAGGAAAGTGAACTCGGCCTCCTTCACGCTGATCAGCAACGACACGATCGCCAGCCGCAGGGGCGTATGTAATATGGGATCAAGGTCTTTAAACATGCGCCGTTTCTTTTCTGTACCTCGATCGCAACTGATAGCCGGGCACGAGCCAACCCGCCACCATGGCCAACGCGATGAGCAGCACATGCTCCCGCATCGCGATAAAAACGCTTGCGACGGCCAGCAGCCAGCATACTATACCTCCGATAACAAGGGGGCGAAACCGCAGTATGACGCCGCACAACAAAGTAGGAATAGCGTATAAGACCAGGCAAACGGGCAGGATCACTTTTTCCATCCCCTGCCCGATGTTCCCGCCTATAACAAAACTAAGCAGAAAGGCGCTGATGCCGAAAGCAATCCAGACGGCATTCATGATCTCGTCGGTATAGGTGCGTACCCTTTCTTTTTTCTTCTGCGAGCGTATATACCAGATCATATAAGGAATAACCGCCCAGCACAGCCACCAAACCTGGTAGGCCTGTTTATAGCCCATCAGGTTTCCGGCAAAATAATGTACCAAGCAGCAGGCAAAAATAAACCAGCCCCACACAATATAGAGGTGCCCGTTCTCTGAAAAATTATTTCTTGCCCGTTTGATCATCGATTCGATCAGGTCGAGCCGTTGTTGCATATCTTCCATGGGTTTCGGCTATTTACATTGCGAAAGAAAATACTCGGCGCTTTCCTTGCCCCAGGCAGGATACAATTCGTTCGCCGGTTTGAAATCGGAAAACATCGTCAACGCTTTCTCAAATATCGGTTTTGCCACCGCTTTTCCGCCGCCAAAAGCTTCGGGGGTGAAAAACTTCGACTGCCCTTCCAGGTAAACCGGCCGCGGATTGGTGGGGTCGGCCTGCTTTGCCTTTTCAATATTATCGGCCGATACCTGTCCGTATTGCATCCAGCGATTCTGCGGATCGACCTGGAGATGTGCGGTGGCAATCATGCTCTTTATCACATACAACTCACTGTTGGGGGCGCCGGCCAGGCTTTCGGCCTTACTGATCAGCGCCTCGGCTTTGTCGGCAATGGCATCGGTCTTCGAATGGTCTTGTTCCATAAGCGCGCTCATCACCGTCGCATATGCGGCATAATAATAAGGCAGCCACTGGGTTTTCTCGGCATCGCCGATGCGTTCGAAGTTGTTGGCCAGCGCAGGAAATCCATTGTTGCCGAAAGCGGCTGACAATTGCCCGATCTGCGTTTTCATGGCGGCGGTGTATTTTGCCGATTGTGCAAAGCTGCCAACGGTGAGCAGAAGAACAGCAATAAATAATAGCGACTTTTTCATGTTTGATGGTTTTATGGTGATTTACAGATTACTATTGATAATGTCTTGCGAACGGTCAACACCGAAGCTGAAGAAGCAGCCGATAAAGAAGAACTGGTTGGCCGGCGGCCGAACGGGTTGCCTGATCAGCCCGTTGTACGAGTAATTGTAGTTATACAATTGCTGCTGGTTCAGCACATTGCTCACCGACAATACCCATACCACGAATGTTTTGCTGTTCTGCTTCCCGATATTGGGTAAATAATTTATGCTGAGGCTAAGATTATTGTAAGGCGGCGTATCGCCCTGGTCGAATACCTCATATTTGGAAGCGGCGGCATCGTAACGGAACCCGTAATAGGGACGGCCCGTGGCAAATGAATAGGAGGCATTGACCTGGGTTTTCCAATTGGTGATGAACCGCTTCACCACCAGCGAAGCCGTATGCTTTGCGGCGAAATTCGGTGTGAGCGAATAAGGGTAGTTCAGGTAATCCCTTTTGGTATCAAGAAAGGAATAGGAAACCCAGTAATCGACATATTTAATCGTCTTCCTGTCGCGCCAGAACAACTCCGCTCCTTTCGCATAACCATAGCCGTTATTATCTAATACCGGATAAGTCTTCACCAGGTCTTCGTATTTTTTATAAAAGGCTTCTATACGCAGCGTACGGGTTGCGGTCACTTTCTGGAAATTGGCGATATAATGCGAAGCCCGGGTATAGCTCAGACCGGGATTAATGGCGAGCTGGGTCTTTTCAGGCTTCTGGTAAAAGATGCCGTAGGCCAGCGATGCCTGCCCCAGTTTTCCCAGCCGGTAGGCCAGCGATATGCGCGGCACCAGGTTCGCTTTATCCAGCAGCGAGGAATGCTCCACCCGCGTGCCGATCTTCGCAGCGAGATTGTTGGTCACATAGATATCAGCCTCGGCAAAAGCCGCTTTGAAATGGTCGTTGATGATATTGTGTCGGTTGAGCGTATCAGTGTAAGAAAGATCGTCGTGAAAATACTGGTACTCTCCGCCGAAACGAAGCGCTGTCAATCCGCCGAACTTCCTTTCCAGCACGGCTTTTACCTGTGTCAGGCTGCCTTTGACCAGCGCGTCGAATGTTTTTATGTTCCAGGGCAATCCGTCGATATCCTGCTGCTCGTTTTGCCGGTTCTGCAACTGGTTTTGAATATCGTCACGGTTGGTGCTGAAAGAAGAACCAAGGTATATATGCCAGTCGTCGCCCAATTTTTCGCGCCACGACAAATTGCCGTAGATGTTATGATTCTTCAGCGCGAATGCATTTTTCAAAGAAGCGGAATCGATATCGGCTGTTCGGATCCCCAGCCGGTTGGCCTGGAAAGTGCCATAAAATTTCAACAGCCCGGTTTTGCTGGTCTTCCACCTGAAGTTGGCATCGGCGCCGTGATAGGCAGGCACCTTGAAATAGTCCACCCGTTGTTTCACCAGCGCGAAATAAGGCAACAGGTTCGTATAGGCATACGACGCGCCGCCACTGAATGTTTTCTTGTTGTTCAGGTACTGATAGCCGCCGCTGAGCCCCACGGAAGAAACGCCCAGGCTCGCTTCGCTTCGCTCTGGCATATCGATGGTTTCGAGAATCAGCGCACCCGACAGGGCCTGGCCGTACAAAGCTGAATAGCCACCCGAGCTGAATACGGTTCCTTTAAAAATAAAAGGCGAGAACCGGCCCCGTTGCGAAATATCGGGCACTGCTGAATAGAAATAATTATTGACCAGCGTGCCATCGATAAACACTTTGGCTTCTTCACCGCTGCCACCACGTATGAACAGTCCCTCTTTTTCGCCGACCTGCTGTGTGCCGGGCAGGGTGCGGATGGCGGCCGTAATATCGGCATTGGCACTGGCGGTAGTAGCCACATCAATCGAATTGAGCACGGTGGTTCTCTTGCTGTCGCTCGCTCCAAAGCTGCCTGCCGTTACCACAACCGCTTTCAGCTCGCTGGGTTGCTCTTTTAATTTTATATCGAGTACCAGCGCCGCACCCTCTACCGTCAGCGGCTGCTCCCATAACTGGTATCCTATACAGGAAACAACCACCTGCTGCACTCCTTTTTCTTCGGTGGTGAACCGGTAATGCCCCGTACTGTCGGAGGTAGCGCCGTCGTAGCTGTCTTTGATACCGACACTCGCCCCCGGTACCGGTTTGCCGGCTTTGTCGGTAACCCGGCCCGACACCTGGGTCTGGGCATTTACAACGGCCTGCCAGCACAGGCAGACAACCAGCAGAAGAACAACGCGCATAAGAAGATTCTTTCCGCAAACATAAACTAGTTTATTATATAAACCAAATAAAGAAAAAAATGGCCCGGCTAAGAATAGCCAGGCCTTTGTTGATCGTACCCTTTAAAACTATAAATCTTTATGCGGACCAACACGCACCGTCCAAGTAGTATTTTAGAGCTGGGCCATGTGAAAGGCCTGCTGTATAGCGAATTCTTTTCCGCAGGTGGCCCGGATGATCAGGCTGCCCTGGGGCAGGTCCTGCATTTCCAGGGCGATCGTTCCGGCGGCCCGGTGTTCGATCACAGTGCGCACGATTTGTCCGTCGGCATTGTATATATCGAATACCACTTCTTTGCTGATCCAGTTTACCGGCAGACCCAGCTTCAGGTTTTCTGTGAACTGACGGGCGGAGCTACCCATTTCAACACGCTCTCCTTTAAAACTCGTTTCTTTCTTTCCATCTACCTTATAACCTGCCAGAGAAGCCAGGTTACCCTGCATTCCGTAAGCAGCCGCCAGCATTTCGTTATTATGACTGAGCTCCAGGTTATAGGTGCTTACACCGGTCCAGGTCTGGCTCTTGCGGTTGATGCCTACCTTTACCCTGAAACCAGACACTTGTTGGTTCAGAAGGCTCATTTTTTCCATGCTGCTGTTACCCGCGGTGCGTACACCCCATTTGTTTTCGGCATGAAAGGCGGTACCCATACGGGTTACCATCATATTATTCATGGCGGTTTCATAGACTACCTGGCTGTTGCTGCCCAGGTCATACTCTACAAATTCCTGCGCCCGGTCAAATCCATTCAATCCATATACCGAAGCTGCCAGGGCGGGAAGCGTTGCCGCGGTACTTTGGAAGGGGTTCTCCTGGTGCTGAACAAAGCGGAAGCTGAATTCAATCCACGAGGGTCCCGTCGTGTTCATATGTTCTACTACCGGCTGGAAAGCACTGTTATCTCCTGCGCCACTAACATCAATACTTCTCAATGCCACGCCGGCTGAAATATCTTCAATGCGGATAATACAATCTGTAAGCGGTTGACCAAAAGCATTGGTTACCACGCCGGTGAAGCGGTATTCAGCGCCTTTTTGTCCGTCGCCGCCATTTACCAGGCGGTATTCGTTGAAAGACAGGTTCTGGGCACTGGCTGCGCCGGTCAATACTAAAAGAGCAAATACAAAAATAGCTTTGATAGAGGGGTACTGTTTCATGATCTATAGTTAGGGTACTGTGAAAACGAACTATAGATATTGGAATCAACCAGTAATTCTTAGGAATCAGAAAAAGTGAAACAGGATTGGAAAGCGGCGATCAGGAGGTATTGGGGATTGTCGTGATGACCCAACAAAGATGGTAAGCGGCTTTCAAAAATGCAAGAGGACGCTGCCAGTTTTCGACGAATGGATTTTTCCCCTTCCGGCAGGGCTATTTTAAT
>JBDHYM010000150.1:0-8031 GCA_039811405.1 Flavihumibacter sp.
CCGGCAAAAGAGAAATGTTACGAGCCATTAAAAAAACATAACCATGCGACAACTGTTCTTATTGCTTCTATTGACCAGCACGCTGGTCGCACAAGCCCAGCCCTATCCCGTACCGACCAAAGAGCAGTTGGCCTGGCATGATATGGAGTTCTACTGGTTCATCCATTTCGGTCCCAATACCTTTACCGGCAAGGAATGGGGGCATGGCGACGAGAAAGAAGAGATATTCAATCCCACTGCGCTCGACTGCGACCAGTGGGTGCGTATCGCGAAGCAGTCGGGCGCCAAAGGCATCATCCTTACCGCCAAGCACCACGATGGGTTCTGCCTCTGGCCCAGCAGGTATTCGACCCATACCATTGCCCAGAGTCCCTTTCAAAACGGGCAGGGCGATCTCCTGAAAACCTTGTCGGAGGCCTGCCGGCGCGGCGGCATTAAATTCGGCGTTTATATATCACCGTGGGATCGCAATCATCCCGCCTACGGAACGCCCGCTTATAACGAAGTGTATGTGAATACCATGAAAGAGATTTTCGCCGCTTACGGACCCATCTGGGAGCTGTGGTGGGACGGCGCCAACGGCGAAGGGCCCAACGGCAAAAAAATGGCGTATGATTTTCCGTTGTTCGAGCGCACCATCAGGAGCATCAGCCCGCACACTGTCATCTTCAGCGATATCGGTCCCGATATCCGCTGGGTGGGCAATGAAAAAGGCATTGCCGGCACTACCAACTGGAACCGGCTCGATACCGCCGGCTTCGGCCGCGGCGCCGGCGCTCCCGTGCCCGATACGCTCAACCAGGGCAACCGTTTCGGCAAGGCCTGGATACCGGCAGAATGCGATGTAAGTATCCGACCCGGCTGGTTCTGGCATGCGGAGGAAGACAGTAAGGTGAAATCACCGGTAGAGCTGTTTCACCTGTATATGAAATCGGTGGGTCGCGGCGCGAGCTTTCTCCTGAATGTGCCGCCCGACACCCGGGGGCTCATCCATGAACAAGACTCCGCTTCGTTGGTAGGCTTTCAGCAGTTGCTGGGCAGCGCTTTTGCATCACCGTTAGGGAAATACCGCAGCAACCGGCAGGCGATTAGTTTTTCGAAAGCCACGGCTGTCAATACAGTAGTGCTCGAAGAAGACCTTCGCGCCGGGCAAATGGTGGCGGCTTTTGAACTGCTGCTCGAAAAAGCCGACGGCAGCGTGGAAACGATCAAGGGCACTACCATCGGCCATAAGCGCATTGTATGCTTCCCCGACGCCCCGCTGAAATCGCTCAGGCTGCGTATCACCGAATCCGACGGGCGGCCGGTAATAAAACGGGTAGCCGCCTATAAGCTGCCGGCCGACCTGCTGGTAATGTAGTCCGCGGTTATTGAAATCGATGCCTCTATTCCGGCCTTAAATCAGTAAATTGAACCACCGGGGTTTACCGGGTGTTGCTTTTATCAACGATTCAACTGATAGCGTATGAAAAGAATTATCTTCCTGACGGTGGTATTTGTGCTGGCTGTCATTCTTTTGCAGGCGCAGGAGAGAACAGTAGTGCAATTGTGGAAGACCGACTCTATATTGAAAGTACCTGAGAGCACCTTGTTCGACCAGGCTGCCAAAACCATTTTCATCTCGAATATAGACGGTGAACCCTGGGGTAAAGACGGGAAGGGCTCCATCGGCAAGATGGGATCGGATGGTAAAAATATCGTAGTAGACTGGGTAACGGGGTTGAACGCGCCCAAAGGCATGGGTTTGTATAAAGGCAAGTTGTATGTGGCCGATGTCGATGAAATAGTGATCATAGACGTAAACGCCGCAAAAATAGAAAAGCATATTCCCGTTGCCGGCGCCGGCACGCTGAATGATGTTACCGTTTCTCCCGGCGGCGATGTATATGTATCGGATTCCAAAAAAGGGGATATCTACCTGCTCAACAAAGGTGCTGTGAAAAAATACCTGTCGGGGCTGGATGGCATCAATGGCGTGTTGAGCACCAAAGACGGCCTCTATTTCGTTGCCAAAGGCGCCCTGTATAAAGCCAATGCCGGTCAGCACCTCAAAATTGCCGAAGGTATGGAGCCCAGCACCGACGGCGTGGTGCAAACCAGGTCGGGCGATTTCATCGTATCGTCATGGGTAGGTGCGGTGTATTATATCAAAAAAGACGGCAGCAAAACCGAATTGCTGAATACCATGGATATAAAACTAAGCTCGGCCGATATCGACTTTGATCCGGTAAATGAGGTATTATACGTACCCACTTTCTATGGCAATTCGGTGTATGCCTACCAGGTGAAATAAGCGTCTCACGGCAGCTTTGCCGCGGGTTTTGCTTTCAGGTACTTGTCGAGAAACTCCAGCGTCTTTTCGTCGGTGGTGATCTGGTTCGCCTTCTTTGCAAAGCCATGTCCTTCATCAGGATAGACCACATACTCCACCGGCACGCCATTTTTCTTTGCGCCGGCAACGATCTCTTCGCTCTCTACCGGCAGCACACGCACATCGTTGGCGCCCTGGAACACCAGCAGCGGCTGGCGGATTTTCTCATAGTGGAACAGGGGTGATGTTGCTTTCAGCAGTACACTGTCTGCCGTAAACGGGTCTCCCATTTCGTCATACAGCGCTTTTCGAAAGCTCTCCCAATAGGGCGGAATGCTTTTCAGCGTGCGCATCCAGTTGGTAACACCGAACAGGTCAACGCCTACCCTGAACTCATCGGGGTGCATGGTCATCGCATTCAGCACCATATTGCCGCCGTAGCTGCCGCCATAGATGCCGATGGCCGTACTGTCTATATAGTCCTGCTCTGCCAGCCATTTCTTTCCCCAGATACAATCTTTCAGGTCGCCATAGCCATGGTCTTTATTATCGAGCTTGTAAAATGTTTTGCCATAACCGCTGCTGCCGCGGTTGTTGACCGCCAGCACAGCATAACCATGGTTTACGAGGTATTGGATGCCGTTGCTGAAACCAACGCGGCTTTGCCCGCCGGGACCGCCATGCACCCACACCAGCGCCGGCACTTTCTGCTGCGCGCTTGCCGTCAGCGGTTTATAGAAGATCGCGGGAATCTCCCTGCCGTCGAACGATTTGAACCTGACCACCTCTGCTTTTACCAGGTCGTCTTCATTCACTTCTTTGTTCAGCGTATTGGTAAGCCGCTTCAGCGTTTTGTTATCAAATCCATATACATATACATTGCTCGGGCTCCTGCTGCTGCCGATGGTAAGTATGCAATTTTTCTCACTGGGAGAAATGATCATACCCTGTATATCGCCATCTGGTATAGCCGGGAAATCAACCTGCCGGCCGCTCGCATTGTCGAACAGCAGCAGCTTGTTCTTTCCATCGTCGTTCACAAATATGCGGCGGTATTTCCCGGTTTCGCTCAGGTCCATCCCCACTACGTCCCATTTGTCTTCGAACTCTTTTGTCAGCGAGCCGGCAGCAATATCATAAGCGGTGAGATAGCTGAATTCTGCATCCTTGTTCGTGGTCAGGTACAGTATGCTGTCGTTCATCGAGAACACCTGTGGCACCCAGTTTGCGTCTTCGCCTTTGCTGATGGGCAGCAGTTTCTTCGCCTGGTTGTCGTAGAGATACAGTTCGTTCTTGTCGGTCGTGATCGATTTTACCAGGGCGCAGTAGCGGCCCGTGTGGCTGATCGCGCCAATATCATACGCGCTGTCGTTCTGGTAAACCATAGCCGGTTTCCATGTGCTGGTGTCCATAGACCAGAGGTCAAAGAATTTTGGGTTGCGTTTATTGCTGGTGAAATAAAACCCGGTTTTCGTTTTATTCCACCCATAAAAGCCATTGGTGCTTCCTGGCCAGGGGGTCAGGTCGCGCGCAGTGGTATCGCCCGCGCGCTGCAGGTAGATATGCGCATTTTCATCGCCACCCTGGTCGTGCGTGTACAGGAAATCATCTGTTCCCCGCAGGTAATCCACCGCATAGTAGGATTCTTTCGCAGAATGTGTCAGCGCTTTCTTGCCGGAATCGCTCACTTTCACTTCATACACGTTGAAAATGCCGGTAGAATTATCGATGATCATCACCGCCGTTTCGTCTTTATTGAAAGCGGCGGCACCCACCGACGTATTCTCGCGCAAGGCGGCGGCCGTATACAATTTCGGGGCTTTGACCTCTTTAACGGCTTCCTTGCAAGAGGCCCATAACAAACCGATGGCCGGCAGCCATTTCAATGGATTGCGCATGTAGTGGGATTTCTCCCAATTTACGGTTTTTCGTTATGTAAACGGGCGCCGTTACCGGCTTGGGTGATCAGGGATAAATCTCCGCCAGCTTTTTCGCAAGGGCTTCGCCCCGCAGGTCTTTGGCCACGATCCGGCCTTCTTTGTCGAGCAGGAAATTGGCGGGGATCGCTTTAATACCATACAATTCGCATACATCGGCCTGCCAGCCCTTCAGGTCCGACACGTGCTGCCAGCCCAGCTTGTCTTTTTTGACCGCTTCCAGCCATGCTTTTTTGTCTTGGTCGAGCGATACACCCAGCACCTGGAATCCTTTCGGGCGATACTTGTTATACACCGCCACCACATGAGGGTTCTCGGCACGGCAGGGTCCGCACCAACTGGCCCAGAAATCGACCAGCGTGTAGTTACCCTGGAAAGAAGACAGGCTGACTGTTTGCCCGTTTGCATCGGGAAGACTGAATGCGGGCGCCAACTGGCCGATATCGGTTTTCCGGGCTATTTCCAGCAGCTTGTACAAACGCCGCCCATAATAACCCGCTTTGACCGAATCGCTCAGGCTGCCATATCCTTTTTCCAGTTTCGGGGCATCGGGCTCATACTGGTATTTTTCATACAACAGGTGGGCCGACATATACGACTCGGGGTTCTCTTCAATGAACAGGCTGTCGGCTGCCTCAATACGGTCAAAGAGGTCCCACAACTTTTCACGCGCGGCCTGGCTGACCGGCGGCGGTGTCTGGGCCGTAAAGGTATCGATGACCTTGCGCAACGCGCTGACACTGTCGTGCAGCTCTTTGGTCTTGTTATCGTATTCAGTCTCGTCGTGCGGAATGGCGGTGCCGGTGAGATGTGCTCCCGCAATGCTGTCGATCTCTCCGGAAACAACCAGCTCGCCCGCTTTGGCGGCAAATGCCAGTTGCTGACCGGCGGTTTCCACGATTACCAGGCTTACCGAGGGCATGGGTATCTTTCCGTCAAAGCGACCACCATGTACGGGCATCGTGTCTGCCACCTGCAGGTCGTTGTCTTTGGAAGTTCGCAACACTACGGAACCGGTATCCTGGCCGACAAAAGAACCGGATATAAACAAGCTGTCGCTCTTCGCATTTACCTGCCGGGCATTCGGGGATGGCATTCCGCAAGCGGCCAGCCAGGCGGCGACCGGCACCAGGATTCTCTTCATAGTCGTTAGTCGATGCTAATGCCAAATGTAAGCAGCAAGCCTGAAAGTGCCTCGCGGGAAAACCGTGCTTTTTTCAATGAATTCCTGGTAGGATCGATGCCGAACCGCAGGGCTTCCCTGAAATCGGCCCGGTCGAGCCGGGTATTTTCGAATTTTGTGCCCGCCAGGTCGCTGCCGCTGAAATCGGCTCCTTCCAGGTCGGCCTCTGCGAAATCTGCCTCCTGCAACTGGCAGTGAAGGAAGCGGGTGCCGGGCATTTTTCGCTGAAAAAACGACGCAAAATGCAGCAGGCAGCGATCAAAGCCAACAGTGAACAAAAAGGGGTTGGCCTCCTCGAAGCGAATACCGATACACTTGCAGCCGATAAACTGTACCTCGTTGAAGGTGGCGGCATATAGTTTCGCCGAGCTGAGATCGCAATCGCGGAAAATGCAGTTGTTGAATTCAACATGTCCGAGATCAGTGCTGGCAAAATGGCACCGGATGAACTCGCATTGATCGAATTCATCCGACGCCATTTTCACCGCCGTAAAACGCCGGTCTTCAAATATTTGCTGTTTGTAATATTCGCCGGCCATATTGCTTTCTTAAAATCCCGCTTTGTCGCTCCAGGTGTTGTTCGACAGGTTTACGTCGGGTACGGTCTTATCCGGGTCGAGCTTTACTTCCTGCAGCTTAGAGGTGGACTTATAAACGAATTTCCATTCACCGCCGTGCTGCCATACTTCCACCGGCAGGTGCGCACGGCCTGTTTTACCATTGGCTTCTTTGATCTCCAATGTTACGGGCATGGGCAGCTTACCGAAATTATTGACGGTGATGATGGCGCCTTTGGCGGGATCGTTGTCTACATAAGCCACGCCCTTCACTCCCTGGTCGATGCTCCATTTATTAAGATACCAGCCACGCCAGAACCAGTCGAGCGTTTCGCCGGAATAATTTTCGATACAACGGAAAAAATCATAGGGCGTGGGGTGCTTAAACGCCCATTGGTGTACATAATAGCTGAACGCCGAGTCGAAACGCTCGGGCCCCAGGATATTGTCGCGCAGCAACTGCAGCCCATAGCCCGGCTTCAGGTAGGCCAGGATACCCAGGTTCTGCGGCTGGATCACATCGGGGATAGTGTAGATGTTTTCCATCTTCTCACCGAAGAAATAACGGCCAAGCATATCCGCATTCATATGACCACCGGCGTATTCGCCGTTATTGAAGGCTTTATCGGCCAGGCCATTGATAAAGGTGTTGAAGCCTTCATCCATCCAGGGATATTTCCGCTCGTTAGAGCCCACGATCATGGGAAACCAGTTATGGCCGAACTCATGCGAGGTAACGCCCCAGAGCCCGCCACGGGTAGCTTTCCATCCGCAGAAAACAATGCCGGGGTATTCCATACCGGCCACTATACCGGCCACATTCACCGCCACCGGGTATGAATAGGGATACAAGTATTTAGAATAGAACTCGATGGATCCCTTTACATATTCAGTGGAACGGCCCCAGCCGGAATCGCTGCCTACTTCGGCTGGATAGGCCGACATTGCCAGGGCTGTTTTTCCATGAGGAAGGTTGATTCTTGCCGCATCCCATACAAAAGCTTTGGAGCTGGCGAAAGCAACATCGCGCGTATTCACGCATTTAAACTTCCAGGTAAGCTGTGTTTTGCCGGCAGGGCGACTGGAAGCCTGCGTTACCTCTGCCGCGCTGCGAAGCATCACCGTTTTATCGCTGGCAGCAGCAGCTTTCCAGCGCTTCTGCTGCTCGGCTGTCAGCACTTCCTGCGGGTTCAGCAGCTCACCGCTGCCAACTACAATATGACTGGCAGGCACCGTGACCGAATAGGTAATGTCGCCGTATTCCAAGTAAAACTCGCCCTGGCCCAGGTAAGGCAGGGTGTTCCATCCCTCCACATTATCATATACGCACATACGGGGATACCATTGCGCGATCTCGTATATCCAGCCGTTTTTGGTATTCAGACGGCCGGTACGGTCGGTGCCGTATTCAGGCACGGTGTACGAAAAGCTGATCGTGAAGCTGATCTTACCTCCCTTTGCTTTCAGGGTGGAGGGCAGGTTCACGCGCATGCGGCTGTCGGTCACCTGGTGGCTTAGCTCTTTGCCGTCGAGCGATACCGAGCTGATGGTATACCCGCCGTCGAAGTTCTTCGCGTTGGCCCAGCGGCCACCGTTCAAGGCAGTTACCGCCACACCGCGCGATTGCTGGGAATAGATGTTCTGGTCGAGCTGCAGCCAGAGAAAGGAAAGCGACTGCGGGCTATTATTCGTATAACTTATTGTTACCTTACCATTAACAGTATGTTGCTGGTCGTCGAGCGTTACCGCAATATCATAATCGGCGCGGTTCTGCCAGTATTCCGGACCGGGTGTACCATCGGCGGCGCGGATATTGTCTCCCAGGTAAGGGTAAAAATCAGGTGCAAAAGCTTCGTGCGGATCAAAGCCGGTGCTGTCTTTCTGCGCCAGTACCGATAGCGGAATGGCAGCCGTTAGCAGCAGGCAGGCAACCAGATAGATTTTTTTCATGCGTGTTTATTGTAAACGACAAAACTACGGGTCGCGGGGCGGATGGCGGCCGTTTTTTTGTTAAACGGTTCAAAAACAGGGCTAATACATATA
>JBDHYM010000151.1:0-7974 GCA_039811405.1 Flavihumibacter sp.
CCAAACCGATAACACTCAAACCACTAAGCATACGCAAGGGGTGTAAGGTGAAGATAATCGGGTAACTCGGGGCGAACCGCCAGCGCATCGTCAATCACTTTCTGCACATACGCGCGCTCACTGCCGGTGAGGGGTAAGCGCGGTGCGCGAACATGCTCGGTGCCGATGCCGGTGGCCACCGCGGCCAGCTTGATATACTGCACCAGCTTGGGGTGGATATCGAGCTCCAGCAGGGGCATGAACCAGCGGTAAATGGCTACTGCTTCTGCAATACGGCCAGCTTTGACCAGCTTGAAAATGGCGACGGTTTCGCGGGGAAAAGCATCTACCAGTCCGGCAACCCAGCCGTGTGCACCCAGCACCAGGCTTTCGAGCGCCAGCGGGTCAACGCCGGTCAGTATCTTGAACCTGTCGTCAAAGCGGTTGAGCATGCGCGTTACATTCATGGTGTTGCGTGTCGATTCTTTCACGGCCTGTACGGTCGGCAGATCGGTCATTTGCTCGAACATGTCAAGGGTAACCTCTATCTTGTAATCAACCGGGTTGTTGTAGATCAGGATGGGAAGGCTGCAGTTGGTAGCCACCGCGCGAAAGAAAGCAACGGTTTCTTCGTCGGAAGATTTATACCGCATAGGGGGCAGCAGCATGAGTCCGTCGGCGCCATTGGCTTCCGCTTCCTGCGCCAGGGCCACCGCATCTTTGGTGGTCTGCTCGGAGATATTCACGAGCACCGGGAAGTTCTTCGGTGCAATTTCCTTCGAATAGATCAGCAGGTCTTTCTTTTCTGCATTCAGCAGGGTGCTGGCTTCACCCAGCGATCCGCCGATGATAATACCGTCCACGCCGGCGCTTACCTGCGCGTCGAGGTTCTTTTTGTACATGTTGAAATCCACGGCGTCATTGGCGTCAAAGGGCGTCAATAAGGCGGGATAAACGCCATTCCAGTTGATTGTTGACATATTGCAAGGTTATAGGGCAAAGCTAAGGGATAGACGAACAGCCACGTATCTCCCGATTAATGGATTCTTGACAGATTTTAACTCGGTTACTTCAGGTCATAAAAACGCCAGTTGGTCGTGAATTTCTCTGCCGGCGCCTTGCCGGTCAGTATGCAGCGGATCATTTCCACCGGCATGGCATTCTCTTTCATCACCGCATCATTGAACTGCTTTAACGTCATCTTTCCCGAATCGACCAGCTCTTTTTTCAAGGCATTGAACTGCAGGGCGCCCATCATATACGCGAGCTGGTAGAGCGGCGGATAGTTGCCTACAAAAGAACGCCTTACTTCACCCTCCGCATTGGCGCGCTCGTGGCCCACCCGGTCTACCAGGAAATCGATGCATTGCTGGGGCTTCCAGTTACCCAGGTGGTAGTTGAGTGAAAAGATGATACGCGCACAACGATGCATGCGCCAGAACAGCATGCCGATGCGGTCTTCCGGCCCGCGCGGGAAGCCTTTGTCCCACAAGATCATCTCCCAGTACAATGCCCAGCCTTCAGTCCAGAACGGCGTATTAAAGTACCGGTAAGAATGGTTGCGCTGGTTCATAAAGCCCTGCAGGTGGTGACCGGCAATGAGCTCGTGGTGCACCGTTGCTCTCGAGAAATGAGGGTTATTACCCCGCATGCTCATCATCTTATCGTCGTACTGCATGGTATTGGTGGGATAAGAGATCATGAGTGTTTCGCCACCAAGGAAAAAAGGGTTCACGAGCTGTGCCTCGGGGCTCATCATGCGCATGCGCCAGGTTTCTTCTGCAATGGGCGGAATGGTGATCATATCGTTCTTCTTAATGAACGCGATGCTCTGGTTATAGAGGTCCATGATCATTTCCGGCTGCTTTCCCTCGGGCACATAGGTGTTTTTCACCTTCTCCATGGCCTTGTGCCAATCGTCGCCAAATCCCATCTCGCGGCTGGCGCGCAGCATTTCTTTGTCGCACCAGGCAAATTCTTTTTCGGCAACGGCGATCAGCTCTTCGGGGCTGTAGGGAATGAACTCCATCTTTAGCTGGCGTATCAGCTCCTCCCTGCCGGCAGGCTTGCCGATGATGCCGCTGCCGTCGTCTTCAGCCGAACCGTTTTTCCTTGCCCGCTCTATGACCCGGGCGCCGGTCAGCTTCAGCAGGCTGTCAATCTTTTTATAGCCCGTGGCCATCCACCAGGTATAAGAGGGATCGTATCCGTCGTAAAAGCTGTGAACCGATTTCAGGGCTTCCCGCAGGTCATTGCTCATTCTTTCCACCGCATAACCCAATGGCAGATCGATGGTTTTGTCTGCATCGAGGCCTTTGAGCTTTTGCTGCAGAAAGCTGCTCCAGCGCTGCATTTTTGCGGCAAGCGAATCAGACTGGGGCACGGCGCCGCGGCGGCGCATTTTTTCTGCCGCGAACACTTCTTTGGCAAAAGGCAGGTATTTCATGGCCAGCTCAGCCGCTTGCTGATCGGCGTCGAGCATGCCCAGGGCCGACTGCAGGTTACGGCGCAACAGCGTATAATCCACCTTGCCTTCCAGGCTAAGCTTATTGTAATTGAAGGCATCCAGTCTTTTGCCGTAGTCGTTGTTGAAAGCGACCATCCGGTCAATTCTTTCGGGCGATAAGCCCAGCACATAAAACCGGTCGAGGCTTCCTTTGTCTGCGCGGTAATTGATCAGCGTATTGCTCAGCTCAGTGCTCTGGCTGGCGATTTCTTTCTGGTAATCAACCTGGGCAACGGCTGTAATAGTCATACAGGCAAACACGCAGGTGAACGTGGCAATTTTTTGTTTTTTAAACATGGCTGGCAGTTTTTCGAAAATAAACGACCCACACAAGGTGAGTCGTTTTTATTAAAGATGAAAGAATTTATTACTGTGCATCCCACCAAAGGCGGTCGGTCATCTTGGCCGCCTGCCCCGGCTGCGGATTCGAGATCAATTCAGACTGGGGATATAAAAACCGGCGTGGTATATCTGACAGGGCGTTTGGCACTTTGCTGATGGCCGGGTAGCCGGTTCTGCGCCAGTCGGCCCAGTTCTCTATATTCAGGAAATTCGCCGTCGATTTTTCTTCCATGATCAGGCGGATGGCATTGTCGTCGGTCAGTGTGCCCCGATCGGCCAGGAAAGCAAGCACGTCGGCGCTGGTGAGCGACAATCCCAACTTGGCAAGATTTGTCTTAACCGCTTCCAGGTAAACAGGCGTTGCGGCCAGCGAGCCGGATACAATAAAAGTGGCTTCTGCTTTCAGGAACAGGGCTTCTTCATAATTAACGATGTAGTTATACGAATCGGCACTGCCATACAAGGCCGCGGGAATGGAATAATCTTCCAGGCTGCCGACACCGGGCGTGCCAATCGGTCGACCGGTGTACAGGCCGGTTGCCGCGGCGGGGGCTACGATAACCGGCAACCGCGGGTCTTTCCTGCTTTTCAGCGTTTCTACAAGGTGCTCAGACAATACCAGGGTGGAACCGGGAAGGAACGTAATATACCAGGGGTTCTCGTTACCGGCCGACCCGGGATAACCGAATTTCAGTGCATCGTCGGTGCTGGTCATGCCTTTTTCAAGCGACGACAGCGCAAGGGCGGCCTGCCCGGCGGCCGTGTGCCCGGGCGCCTTGACAAGATGCATATAGTAACGGGCCTTCAACGTGTAAGCCAGCTTTTTCCATTTGGCCAGGTCTCCGCTATAAAAGAAATCATCTGAACCGGGCTGCTTTTCACTGTCCATATCCAGGGCGGCAATCCCTTCGTCGAGGTATTGCTGGATGAATGCGTACACGCTTTCCTGCGAATCGTACGTAGGAATAAAGTTTTCCGCGCCTTTAAGCGATTCGCTCAGCGGTATATCACCCCAGAAATCGGTGGCCGTGGCGATGGTATAGGAAAACAATATTTTACCGATACCTGAATAGGCAGGACTGCCATCGGCATCGGCCTTGTCGATCATCATTTTAAGGTTGTTCAGCGTCTTGCTGTACACGGCTGCCCAGTCGTCGTTTGACTCACTGCTGATCACCTGGTAGGTGCCCGTATTGGGCACGGGCTGGTTCAAGGCTACGGCCTGCACAAAATGCTGTACCTGGATGCCGTTGATACCTGCAAAGAGAGAATGCGAGATCACTGTTTCAACGGCTGGTAAAATCAGCGATTCCTGCACATTAATAGGCCGGTTCGGGTCGTTGTTCACATCAATGAATTTCTTACACCCCGAAATCGCGGTCAGTGCGGCAAAAAGTATGATGAAATAATTTTTCATGCTGTTGCTTTTGTTGGGTTAGAACGAAACTTTCAGAGAGAAGTTAACGGAGCGGGAGGTGGGCGTTGAGAACGAGTATATTCCCTGCGATCCGTTGGATGCGCCAAAAGAGCTAACCTCGGGATCGGCGCCGGTAAAATGGGGAGAATAGATCCAAAGGTTGCGGCCCGCAACCGAAAAAGTCGCTCCTTTCACAAAAGTTTTTTCTATCAGCCTTTTTGGAAGATCATAGCTGAACGTAACGTTGCGCAGCTTAACAAAGGTGCCGTCCTGAATCACCGCTTCCAGTATGCTGTTCAGCCGGCGCCAGTAATCCTGCCCGTGTACCGTTACATCATTCACTTTGCCGTCAGAGGCCCTGATGCCGGGTACCACCCGGTCGCCCCGGTCTTCCGTCACCTTCGGCGTACCATAGAAGTAACCATAGCCATCTACGTTGTTCTGGATATCACCGCCCATTTTTACGTCAAAAAAGAAGCTGAAAGAAAAAGCGCCATACCGGAAGGTGTTGCCGATGCCACCCATCCAGTCGGGGGTGATATTACCCACAATGCTGTCGGTATCGGTGCGAAGCGGCAGGCCGCCGTCGTCAACCAGCAGTTTTCCGTCGCCTGTGCGGGCAAAACGGCCGCCATAGATAACACCGTAGGGCTGGCCTTTGATCACTTGTGTAAAGCCATTGCCCAACTGTAGTATGGGCTCGGCGGCCTGGTCATTGATAGCAAGTACCTTGTTCCTGATCCGACTATAGTTAACAGCCACATCCCAGCTGAATTTACTGTTACGTACAGGTGTCGCATTCAGCAGCACTTCCAGTCCTTTGTTCTGCAGCCTGGCCGAGTTCAGCGTGGTGCTGGTATAACCCGACGCCGCACTGGTCGTAACGCCGGGAATAATGCCATCTACTGTTTTCTTGCTGAAATAAGAAGCTTCCAGGCTCAGCCTGTTCTTAAAGAACCGTCCTTCAAAACCCAGCTCAACCTCATTGAGCCTTTCATTCTTCAGGTTCGGATATCCCAGCATGGAGCTTAGCAGAAAACCCGACTGGCCATTATAAGGGAAAACAATGCTACCGATATTAGCCGACTCATACGGCGTAAGAAGCGAATAGGCGCCCACACCATCGTTACCCACCGTGGCCACTGATGCCCGCAGCTTCGCCATATCCACCCAATTGCGTGCATTTGCTCCCAGGAACTCTGAAAAAACAAAGGCCAGGGCAGCCGATCCGTAGGGATAGAAAGAGTTGTTTTTTGCCAGCACCGAACTACCGTCGTAACGGCCGGTGAGCGACAGGTTGAGAAAACGGTTGTATTCAATATTGGCCTGCGCATAGAACCCGACTTTGCGAACCAGGTAGTTGTTCTCATAGTAGGTGATCGACGAGGCATTGCTTATGTTTTCAAACCCTTCAATAGAAGTGCCTTTGCCGGTGGCCTGCATGGTCTGGTTATAGCTCGAATAGATATTGCTTCCCAGCAGCAGGTTGGTATTGAACCTGCCGAAATCTTTGCGTGCATTGACCATCAGGTCATTGTTAAACTGCCGGAAATTATAGTTGCGGTCGATGATTTGCCCGCGGGTCGCCAGCATATCGCTGGGCGCCTCTACATATTTCGACTGTTCGGTATAAATATCGGCGCCCAGTCGTTCCGTAATGGTCAGCCAGTTCGTTGCGTTGTAGTTCAGCGTAATAACGGGAATAAAACGGTTCACGGTGGCGGCATTGTTTATATGATCCAGCACCCAGTACGGGTTGTTCCGGCTGAACCGGAATACCCGTTGTGAACCATCGTCGTTTGAATAAGGCAGGGGATTCCACGAAACTGGCGCTGTATAAATGGTCCACACCGGGCTTTCCAGCACATATCCTTCGGGTTTCCGGTTACTGCCTGAATTGGAATAGGTAACCGCTACCGTGCTGGTGATCTTGTCTGTTATCTTGGTAGTGAATTTGGTAAAGATGCTGTGTCTTCTGTAATCGGTCTGCGGCACTGTACCTTTCTGGTCGAAATAAGAATAGGAGGCGAAATAGCTGGAATTGGCACCGCCACCGTTCACGCTTACCGTGCTGTTAGACGTTACGCCGGTACGGAAAAACAAGTCCATCTGGTTGTACACCGGTGCGGGACGGCCGCCGATGGTAAGCGTATCCATGCGCGGTCCCCAGACAGCGCTGGTTTTCTGGTTCTCCCCATTGTAGAATACACCGCCATCGCCCTGGCCATAGGTTGTTTGCACTTCAGGCACCAGCGGTTTCTCGAACGACAGATCCTGTGAAAAACTCAGCGTCGGCTTACGGTTCAGCGCCCCGTTTTTAGTGGTTATCATCACCACCCCGCGGGCACCCGATGAGCCGTAAAGAGCTGTAGCCGCCGCGCCCTTCAGTACGTTGACACTTTCGATCGTAGAGGGGTCAATGTCAGACAAACGGTTGGTGCCCGGCCCCGAGTACAGGTTACCGGTTTCGTCGTTGTTGATGGGAACACCGTCAACTACGATCAGGGCCTGGTTTTCACCGAAAATGGAGGTATTGCCCCGTATCACAATGCGCGATGAAGCGCCGGGTGTACCCGAAGAGCTGGTGATCTGCATGCCGGCTACCTTACCCGCCAGTGCATTCACCACGTTGGGCTCCTTGCTTTTCAGCAGCTCGTCGCCCTTTACCTCCTGCGTGCTGTAGGTAAGGTTACGCTTCTCTCTTTTTACCCCGAGCGCGGTCACTACCACCTCGTCGAGCTGGGCATTGCTCGCCGTAAGCGTAATGTTGATTTCCGTTTGCCCGCTTATCGGGAACTCCTGCGCCCGGTATCCGACGCCCGAAACTTCCAGTATGCTGCTGGGCATGACCGAAAGAACAAAGCTGCCGTCGGCGGCGGTGGCTGTTCCCCCGCTGGTTCCCTTCACTTTAATGCTGATGCCGGGCAGGGGGTCCCCTTTCGCATCAACCACCTTTCCCCGTAAATTGGTTTGTGAAAATGCTATGCTGTTCCATGTCATGGCAAGAACCATTAAAAGCATGCACTTAAGCAGTTTTATCATATGCAGTTTTTGGTATTGTCAAATCTACACTTATCAATACCGGAGGGCTTTCTGCCGTTTATCCGAGTGTTTCCCGATTTTAACCGGATAGCCCGAAAAAGGGGGGTTCCGCACCCTGCCGGCGGATAAAATTTGTAAAGCCTGGAGCAATTCTTTTCAACACGATAATTTCATATACGCATACCTTCGGTTTACCATGAACAAACGTTTCTTTTGCATCGACGCCCATACCTGTGGCAACCCTGTTCGGCTGGTAGCCGGCGGCGGACCGGTATTGCAGGGCGGTAACATGAGCGAAAAAAGGCAGGATTTTTTAAGGCGGTACGACTGGATCAGGAAAGGCCTGATGTTCGAACCCCGCGGCCACGATATGATGAGCGGCTCTATCCTGTACCCGCCGCACGACCCCGCCAACGACGTAGCCGTATTGTTCATTGAAACGAGCGGCTGCCTGCCGATGTGCGGCCATGGCACCATCGGAACCATTACCATTGCCGTGGAAGAAGGGCTGGTCGTTCCCAAACAACCGGGAAAGATCCGCATGGAAGCACCCGCAGGGCTGGTAGAGATCTCCTACAGGCAGGAAGGCAACAAAGTGAAGTCGGTGAAGCTCGTGAATGTGCCGGCTTATCTCGCCGCCACCGAACTGACCGTTGACTGCCCTGAACTGGGTGAGCTGGTAGTAGAT
>JBDHYM010000152.1:0-7967 GCA_039811405.1 Flavihumibacter sp.
GGCGGCAGACCGCAGGCATTGCGGAAAACCTGGGCGGCACGCAGGGGATTGATCGTAATCCATTGCCCGATCAATTGCCAGGCAGGTGCTTCCGTAACAAAATGATGTTCGTTATCGCTTTGCTGCGCTTTGTTATAGGCCGATTTGCCCAGACTGATACACAGCCGGCCGGCTACAAGGTAATAGAGCAGATCTGTTTCGACAGCCGTGAGCGCATTCGCTTCGTGGTATCCCTTCACCACCGCCGCGGCCGCAGCCAGCGGATCAGGCTTCGACAACATCGCATAAGTAATCGCTACCGCAAGGTTATTGATCACCGGCGCAAAAACCGCATCGCCGAAATCGATCAGTCCGGCGAAACGGTCATCCCTCACCAGCAGGTTATAATCATTCGCATCGCTGTGAATGCAAGCTTTCCGCAGGCCATTGATTTTCGGCAGTACTTCGGTTTCAAACTGCAACAGGAAATACGAGATCAGCCTTTTTTGGGCGGGGTCTTGTATATATTCCAGCCATTGGCGGGCATCGGCAGCCTGGCTGATATCCCATTCATAGTAACGCCTGAAAGAAGGGTGATAGAAATCAGCCAGCGCGGTGTCCATCTGCCCGAGCGAGCGACCAATATCGGTTAAGAGCGCGGCGCTGTGTACCGGCTCTTCCGCCAGAAAGCGGCCTTCCAGGAAATTGAGCACGCGCAGGTAAAACAACTGTCCCGCTATTTCCAGCACCGCCATGGGCGACCCGTTTTTCGCGGCAAGGGCTTGCTGGAAACCATGGTGAAGCCCCCTGGCATGCAGGTGCTGCATCATGGCCAGTTGCGCTTCCACGAAAAAACGGTCCTGCCCCGGACCGCCCAGCTTGCATATATAACGCTGCCCGTCTGCGGTAGTCAGCAGGGCATTCTGTTCTTCGTAACCATTCAACGCCTGCAGCTCGCCCCGCAGGCCGAAGGCGCCGTCCAGGTGACCGGCAAGTTCCGGCAAAGAGATAAACATATCGGGTTCAAAATTCTTTGATGAGTAATAGCAGCATCGCGGCCGACCAACTGAAGTTAGACGAATTCAATCCTTTGCCCGTCAGCGGATGATAATTTTCAAATATCGGCCCGTTGCCGAGCAAGCCATCGGCGTTGCTGAACAGTTGTTGCTTCAGGGTATCGGCCGCCTGGTGAAAGCCATACTGGTGCAGTCCCGAAATAGCAAAATATACCTGGTCGATCCATACCGGCCCGCGCCAGTAACCCTTTAACGGATCGAAGGCGGGGTTGGACCGGTTCAGCGTAGGCAGCGGCACCGGCGTGCGAAAATAGCGTTCGTCCATCAGCAGCTTTTCCACCGCCGCGGCCTGATCTGCAGCAGCGATATGGGCCCATAACGGCCCCCAGCCTTCCGGACCGGGAATAGCGATGAGCTCGCCCGACGGCAGCCTGCGGTCGTAATAGAAAGCGGGTGTGCCGCCATAAAAAGAGCGATTGATCGCCGCCTGTAATTGCGCGGCGCCGTCGCGAAATTGCCTGGCATCTTCCGGCTTGTTCAGCGCATCGGCGATCTTTGCCAGGTAAAGCTTTTCGAGGTAGAGGAAGCTGTTGAGATCAACCGATTCCTGGTCGAGCGACCAGGCGCCCTTGCCATTGGCCAGCATACGGGCGCTGTCGAAGCGAACGGCATTGTCCATGCCGCTTTCCCAGGCTGCCGCACGGCGCGTGCCGTCGGTAGAGCCAAACTCGCAAAGCCCGTTGCCGTCGTGGTCGCGGTACCGGTACCACCACTGGTGATAGGCCTGCATGCGCGAATAGAATTCCTGCAGTACGGTTTTGCTGCCCGTCTTTTCATATATCTGCCAGAGCGCCCAGGCGGCGAGCGGCGCTTTGGTATTGCGCCAGTTGTTCTCGCTTTTGTCGGCGTAAATGCAATCGGGTATCATGCCCACCGAGTCCTGGTAATCGAAGAGGCAACGCAGGCTGTTGGCGGCCAAAGCGGTGTCGATATCGGCCAAGGCTGCCGCATGCTTCCAGCTATCCCAGCTCCAGGCGCCATAGAAGCCCTGGTAGGAAACAGACGGGAATACCGATTCGTGCAACAAATCGCGCGAGGCCGATCGTCGGTTGGCCATCAGGGTCATGATGCATTTTACTGCCAGCTTCTCTTCAACCGGTGACAGCGCACGGTTGTTTTTTTGTGCCGCTGCAAAATAACCGGATAAGTATTGCTGCCAGCGGGCTCTTACCTGCGGTAATACCGTGGCGGGGTCAGGCAGCTTGCTGTAACGGGCAGCGAGGCTGCTGTCGGGGAAGAAAGAATGGCATTGCCAGGTGGCGGCAGAAGCGCCGGGCTTTACCAGCAACGGCGCTGTTATGGCCTGGTACTGGTTTTCGTTCGTTTTTATTTCCCATTTGCCGGCGGGCAGGTCGATCCGAAACTGCCGGGCGCTGCCGGGAAAGTTCAGGGTGATGCCCGAGCGGCGTGACTCCAGGCGGCCTTTTTTATCCAGCAGTTCTCCCTGCCAGTGCAGGCGCAGCTTTCGCGCCGATGATCCTGTATTCTTCACCTGTGCCAGGGTTACCGATTGCCGGTCGTTGGCGAAAGCCAATTGCAGGTGCAGCTCCCAGTTGGGATAATACAACCACTGCTCCATCAGGCCGGGCCGGTACAGCAGCCGGGTGCGGGTGCTGTCGGGCTGCAGCAGCTTTCCATTTTCTTCAAGCAATAGCTGCGCGATACTGTTGGACAGCCATTCCCCCCGCATGTCCATCACCAGCGGGCCGGTAAAGCCGCCCTGGTAACGCGCTTCACCCGGCAGCGAATAGGCATGCCAGGCGCCGGCGTCGCTGAACAGCACGGCGTTCACCTGGGTGCTTTTGCGCACCGTCCAGCGGCCGTCGAGCAGGTTCTCATAAGCAGGGCTCCAGGGATCCTGCGCAAGGGTCTTGTTTTGCAGGAGACCGGTCAGCAGGCAAAAAAACAGCAGGATGCCGCCGGCGGGTTTGATAACAGGTATCATTGTTATTGATCAGCTTTAACGATCCGGAATGAATAATGGTAAGCGCGGTAAGGAAGCATGTATTCCGCATGGGTTTTCGCACCCCAGCTATTGTCTCCGCCCACCCCCATTTGCTGCAGGTCGATATTCACCCAGCTGTAGTTGTCGTAGTCGATGGTGCTGCCATGGATATTCCTGCTGCGGTTGAAATCGATCCTGGCACGGTTGAAGGGCAGCACACCGAAAGAAAAAGCCGGTTGCCCTTCAAAGCCGATACCGGCGCCCTTACTACCGGTCATGCGCATACGCAGCACATCGGTACGGTAGCCCGATTCCTGCGCGCGCGGGTAAGGGTGGAACAAGGCAGCGGCATGGGTATTGTATTGATCAATATAAGCGGCCGACCGGCGATCGTTGTAATTATCGAAAGGTCCTCTTCCAAACCATTGCACCTGGTCGATGTTACGGTCGATCAGTAACCGCATACCGAAACGGGGCAGCTCGGGCATGCTGTCGCCATATGGTTGCAGCAATACCGACACCGTCATCGCGCCATCGCTGTCAAAATGATAGCTGCTCTGGTAACTTGCCTGAACGGAAGGCAGGTCGTGCACGGTTTTTACCAGTGGCAGGCCCGCTGCGTCTTTTTCTATGCGCAGGCTGACCAGCCGGGCGGCATCAACGGCGTGCTGCCATACCGCGGCCCTTATTTGAAGGCTGTTGCCTATGTCGTTATCGGTTACGGCGCGCCAGAAATCAGGCAACACCTCTCCTTTCAGGATATTGCCACTGCCCATATCGATGCCCTGTATCCAGCCGGTGGCACGGTTCCAGCTCACCACAAATCCGTCGCGACCCACACGATAGCCGGACAGGCTGTCGATAATTGTCGCAGGCGCCACAGCAACTGCGTTTTTCGGGCGCATACCCATGCCCGTTAGTGGAACCTGCTCGCTGGCTACCACGGTACCGGGCGGCAACAAAGGCATGCTGTCGCGGGTAACCGCCTCCAGCAACAGGAAGGATTGACCGGTAATGATTTCATTGGCCGGCGGCAGGGGCAGGGTCAGCAGGGTATCGGCACCCGCGGCAAGGGCCAGCAACGGCCATTCGCCCGCGGCCTGCAGCACACCGGCTGTTTTTACCTGCCAGCGCAGGCGATAAGCCGCCAGTGTACGGAAGTCGTACCGGTTCCGCACACGAATGGCGTTGCCCAGCGGCAAGGCTTCGAAGTGTATTTGCTGGTATACTTTCTTTAATTCATACGCCTGCGGGTGGGGCTGCCGGTCGGCCTGGAAGAGGCCATCGGCGCAAAAGCTGGTATCGCTGGTGGCGCCCACGCTGCCCATATCACTGCCGTAGGCCCAGTAAGCGCGACCCTGGTCATCTTTTTTCAGGAAAGCCTGGTCGGAGAAATCCCAGATAAAGCCGCCCTGCAATTGTTCATACCGGTTGATGAGCGCCCAGTCGTCGGCCAGGTTACCGCCGCTGTTGCCCATCATATGTGCGTACTCGCATTGTATGAAGGGGCGCGGACGCCAGTTTTTTACATAGTCCAGCATCACCGGCGTCGCCTTATACATGGGACAGACGATGTCGGTGTACGGGTTTTCGCGCGCTTCTTCATATTGCACCGGCCTTGTATTGTCGCGCGCTTTGGTCCACTCGTAGGTAGCGATGAAATTTTTCCCAAAACGGCTTTCGTTGCCGAGCGACCAGGTGACGATCGATGTAAAATTCTTATCCCTTTCCACCATACGCCGGGTACGGTCCAGATAGGCCTCTTTCCAATCGGGATGATCAGACAATGTTTTCAGCGGGTGAAAATCCATGCCGTCGCATTCGATATTGGCCTCATCCACCACATAGATGCCATAACGGTCGCAGAGTTCGTACCATTCCTCCCGGTTGGGATAATGGCTGTTGCGCACCGCATTGATATTGTACTGCTTCATGACGGCAATATCACGCACCATGCTTTCTACCGTAATCACTTTGCCCGTGATCATATCGTGCTCATGTCGGTTCACGCCCCTGAACTTGATCGCTTTGCCATTTACCAGGAACAAGCCGTTGCTGATCTCCACCTGCCTGAACCCGACACGGTGACAGATCACTTCCTGCACGCGGCCCTTTGCATCGCGCTGCACCAGTTGCAACAGGTACAGTTGCGGATTCTCGGCGCTCCAGGGTATGATGCCGGGCAGCTTTTCACGCAGTGTGAGCTTACTTCCCTGCTGTACGGTGACGGTTTTTTGGAACAGGGACTGTTGCTTTTGTTCATCGACCAGCCTGATCTCCAATGAAGGCGATGCGGTTGCCGCACCTTCCCACTCTACGTCGAGCGACAGGTCGCCGTCGGTATAATTGTGCTGCAGCCCCGCTTTCACAAAAAAATCGCGGATGCGGAAAGCCGGCCGACGGATAAGAGTCACAGATCTTTCGATGCCGCTTAATTTCCACATATCCTGGCCTTCGAGATAAGTGCCGTCGCTGAAACGGAATACCTGTATGGCCACCCGGTTCTTACCACGCCGCAGCCAGCGGCTCACATCGAATTCAGCAGGTGTTTTACTGTCTTTGCTGAACCCGATGTACTGGCCGTTCACCCAGCAATAGAAAAAAGAATTGACGGCGCCGAAGCGCAGGAAAACAGGCTCGCCCGCCCAGCCCGCCGGGAGATCGAAATCACGCACATAAGAGCCCACGGGGTTGAAGTCGTCGGGTACATGCGGCGGGTCGGGCTTGATGGGGTATTCCACATCGGTAAAAATATACCGGTCATATCCTTCGGTCTGCCAGTTGGAAGGCACTTTGATCTTCTTCCAACCAGCAGTGGAGAAACCGGGTTTGTAAAAATCGCGCGGACGATCGGCCGGCTTCTCCACCCAATGAAAATCCCATTGACCGTCGAGCGACAATACCCGGCCGGATGCCGATCCTGCCCGCGCCGACGCCAGGTCGGGGTAAGGCACAAACCAGGCATGCGGCGCCACGGTATTGAAAGAAGGTTGCTGCGGGTTTTCCCAGTCGGGCGCAGTTTGCGCGAAAGTCATGCCAACGCACAACATCGCTGCAATGCCCGCCAGCGCCTTACCAGTTAGTCGCTTGCTGCACATTCGGGTTTTTATTGATCTCTGACAAAGGAACCGGGTAGATATCGTGCTTGCCGTCTATGAAGTTACCGGCAAACTCGTGCTGGTGTGCCGTCAGCACCGATTTGATTTTTTCAGGCGCGGTTTTACTGCGTGCCCAGCGATAAAGGTCGGCCCAGCGAATGCAATATTCCATCGACAGCTCACACGGGCGTTCGTGGTGGCGTATCTGCTGGCGCAGGTCGTCCTGGCTCAGGGCGCCCAGGGGGGCCGCTTTCGATCTTGCCCGCACCTCGTTCACAAACACAAGCGCATCGGCCGTCATTCCTCTTTCGTTCAGGGCTTCCGCCTGCATCAGCAACACATCCGCATAGCGCATCAGGTTAATATTGATGCCGGTATAACTCCCATTGTCGGCCAGATCGGTAGGCGTGGAATATTTTTTAAAATAAACATCGTGGTTCAGGTCATTGCGCAACGACGCATAAGATTTTACCACACCCGGGTCATCCACCACCGGCGCTACCGACAAGGGATCGTCGAAGAACATGGTGCCATATACACGGTCGCTGTAACCGCCATCGGCACGTTTGTCTTTTTTCAGTTCAGTAGCCAGCCATTGGGAGGGGTAAAAAAGCTCCCATCCGTCCAGCGCATATGCACCCACTTCCCAGGCCATCGGTGTGCGTTCATCGTTCCCGTTGGTACGGTCGGCTGAGAACTGGATCTCGAACAGCGACTCGGGGCCGTTCTCGGACAGGCCATTGAAATTGTTTTCGTATTTGTCCAGCAGGTGATATTTACCACTGCCGATCACGCTGCCAAAAGCAGTGTTGGCCGCTTCAAATTTTTCCTGGAACAGCAATGCTTTGCCGAGATAACCCAGGGCGGTGTATTTGGTAGCCCGGCCCAGGGTCTGGGCATCTCTTTCTTCCGGCAGATGGGCGGCCGCTTCGGTGAGGTCGCTCTCGATCAACTGCCAAACTTCTTCTGGCGATGCCGATGCCGCGTAAAATTCGGCATTATTCTTCGGCGTGGCAGTGACCAGGGGAAGGTTGGTGAAATAGCTTTGCAGCAGCAGGTAAAAATGCGCACGCAAAAACTTAGCTTCAGCTACCAGTTCAGCCTTCTCTTCGTCGCTCAGCCCGTTCTGCGCATTGGATGAAACATTGGGTATGTTCTCGATGCACTGGTTGGCGCGGTTGATGCCTGCATAACACATGTGCCAGAAATTGGTGAAGCTGCTTTCATCGGTGGTGTAGGAGAACGACTGCAAGCCCTTGCCATATCCCTCGGCCTTGTTGTTCATCATTTCATCGGTCTTGTATTCGGACGCTACGTAGGTTTCTTCAAACCAGGTCCATTTGTCGCCCGCTGCCGACTGTAAAGCGGCATAAGTGCCGGTGATGGCCTGCAGGGCCTGCTCCCGGGTTTTCCAGAAAGAGGAGCCGGATAATTCTTTCTTGTTCTCTTTTTCCAGGAAGTCTTTGGAGCAGCCGCTGCCTGCCAGCAGGCTGAGGCCCAGTATGGTTCCGTATATTATTTGTTTGGTCATAACCAAAAAGTTGAATCGTTATTAACGTTAAAATTCAATGTTCAATCCTGCAAATACGCTGCGCGATAAGGGATACAGTCCCCTGTCGACACCTCTTGCAAAAGAAGAGTAGTTCACCACACCGGGGTCATAGCCGGTGTATTTCGTAATGGTAAACACATTGGAAGCGCCTACATAGGCACGCACCATATTGAAGCCCTTCACCTTGAAACGGTAACCCAATTGCAGGCTCTTCAGTCGCAGGTAAGATGCTTTTTCCAGGAACAGGTCGGAAGGGCGCGACATATTGCCGTTGGCGTCTATCACGGTTACACGCGGTATATCGCTGCCGGTATTGG
>JBDHYM010000153.1:0-7965 GCA_039811405.1 Flavihumibacter sp.
TGCGGCCCGGCTCTCTTTTGCGCCAGGCGCCGACCCCGCAGTCAACATTCTGCCTGATAAAGAAAGCGAGGTAGGCGCTGTCGCGGTTGCGGTGATCGCCGGTGGGCGCGCCCTTGTCGGCCCTTGCACGCAGAAAACGCTGCGCTATACTGTCGGGTGTTCCGATCACCGGCCCCGAATGCGTGTGCGTGGACGATACCAGGATGTGCTCGAAAGGAATACCTGTCTGCTCCTGGATACCCCGGCGAATCAAATCCATTACCGATTCGTCCATATTGAGCACGGCTACAGTGAGCAGCAGCGCCGCATTGCTGTCTTTATCCTGCACAAACAGTGCCCGCGTGTGCAGGTCGTCGTGCGTGCCGGTCGACAGCTTTCCTTTCCGGTCATATCCCCACATGGCATAACCCGCCGGGTCGGGCGGCGTAATAACTGTTTCAGCAACACTCACCAGTGTAGTGCTGCTTTTCTGGGAAGACGACTGGCAACCGGCAGCAACCAGCACCAGGCAAATGGCGGCGAATACAGGTATTTTTGTCATAACCATTTTTTTACGAGAGTATCTTTTTTATTTCCATCAGCAGTGGCGCTTCCAGCTCCAGCAAAGCGCCGTCTGCGTTGCTGTGCAACTGGGCGGCGGAAGAGCTCGCAATGATCAGCGGGCCCATAGCGGGCAACTGTTTCATGTAAGCGATCACGAGCTGGTTGAGCGGAATATGCCGCGCCGCGGCGCAGGCCGATAAGGCTTCCAGCCGTTTTGCGACCAGCGGATCCTGCAACGAACCCAGCGCCTGCTCATCGAAAAGCCGGTCGCCCGGACGGGCAGCGACGGCCGGCTGGTATTTGCCGCTCAGCAACCCGCGGGCAAGCGGGCTCCAGGGAATAAACGCCATTCCATGATCGGTACAATATTGCAGGGCGCCACGTTGCGCTTCGCTTTCCCCGAAAAGCAGGTCGTACTGGTTCTGCACGGCAATGATCCGGGTTCTTATTTCACCGGGGCGATTGGCAGCCGCAAACAGGTCGAGCTGTGCCGGTGAAAAATTGGATACCGCAAAATAACCGATCAGCCTTTGCCGCACCAGGTCTTCAATGGCAGCGAGACTTTCTTCGGCAGGTGTTTTCGGATCAAAGAAATGAAAATACAGCAGCTCGATGAAGCTGGTTTGCAATCGCTCCAGGCAGGCATATACCGATTCGAGTATGTTCTTGCGGCCCAGGCCGGCGTGGTTGGGTGTGCCGCCATCCATGGCGCCACCGATCTTGGTGCACAAAATGATGTCGCGGCGCAACGAAGAATGTTGCCGGAACCACTCCCCGATTACGCGCTCGGCGTTGCCGGATGCGCTGTTATAACGGTTAGCCGTATCCCAGAAACAGACGCCGCGTTCATGGGCTGCATCGAGTATGGACAGGGCTTCTTTTTCAGGTATCCGCGCACCATCGCCGGTTTCGGGCCGGCCCATTTTCCAGGTTCCCAGCCCCAGCAGCGGCGCCTGCAGCCCGCTGTTGCCGAGCGCCCTGTACGGCATGCCGTTAAACGAGCCGGTTGTCAGCGGCAAATGGTACCAGCCCTGCCCGTTTTCATTATTTTGTTTCATAGCCATGAACAGTGATAACAGGCGGGTGATTGTATTTGGTCGCTTCTTCACGCGCATAGCGCAGAAAGCTTTCTTCGCTGTTGACGGTTTCGCCGAAGCTCCAGCCGCCCAGCACCATGTACTCGAAGCGATGGTCGGGCGTATCGGGCAGGCGGAAAAGATGGTTTCCGCCATAGGTGCTGATGGGCGTGTACACGGGTCGGTACGCGTCTTTTACGATAATGCCGATGCCCTGCCAGGGCACCACCAGGGCGCTGTCGCCGATGTCTTCGTCGGGTATTCTCGCTTCCACATTTTTTCCCATCGATAAAATGATGCCGCCTTCGTGCACCGATTTGTATTCAGACATGATGCGCCTGATGCCGGCGCCCAGTGAAACCGGCAGTGCCGGCGGCTGGAACTGGCTGAACCTGACCTCCACCTCGCTCGAATGTCTGCCGGCATACACGGTATAAGATTGCTCCAGCTCATAGAAACCGCGACCGCTGTTCCAGTTCATGGTTTTAACGCGGATCACACTGCGCAGGGGACCGTTGCATACCACGTCGAACGCGAAACGGGTGTCGACCAGCGGCCCTTTGCCTTTGAAGGGGGAATGCCAGGCGCGCGCGGGGCTGTCCAATCGTTCGGGTCTTTCGAAAATGCACATGCCGCCGGCGCCAAAAGTCTGCGCCACCGTCATGATGTCGGTGCCCATTTCGAAGGGCATATAATAACCCGAATTATTGGTCGAATATTCGTAATAGGCAGTAAGCATGGGTTTGCGTTTCCCGTGCAGGTCGAGGTCGTGCGGGTACCAGAGCTTCCAGCCCATTTCTTCCGACTCCCAGAAAGGCACGGTATGGCGGCCGTAGTTGCCGATGCCGGCATGCACCTGGTGGGCAAACATGCCTCGCTCGTAGAAGTCCATGTAAACATAGAAATCGCGTGTTTCATTGGCGGCGAGATCGGTCATGAAAACAATCTCATCCCATATGCCGTCTTTGTCGAGGTCGTCGATCTGCAGGGTAATGGCATGGCCGTTGGTTTCTTTGCGGCGCAGGTAGCCGCTCATCTGCGTGAGCGCTTTTTTGTCGGGCTCTTTGTTGGGCGCCAGCAGCGGGTCAACAATGGCGATTGAACGTTCGAGCACATCCTGCACCGGCAAGTCGCGGCGCCGTACGCAAACAGGCTGGTTTTTCAGCGGCACGCTGAGCGGGTTCTTCACGCTTACCCTTACCCGGCGGGCAGGGGCAAAATCTTTTCCTTCGGTGTACCAGCCGGCCTTCGTTTGCCCCGATACCGGGCAGGCGGAACAGATACAAAATAACCAAAGCAGCCGGCGCAGGTGTTGCGCCCATCTATTTTCTTTCATTGTCGTGTCTTTTTTACCGGTCGGCAAGGGGTCGGTTCTTTTCGGGTAACCATTGCCGTAAGGGCTCCATGAACTGTACGGCATTGGCGGCCAGCACCTGTTTTTTTTCCTGCACGGGAAGCCGTGAAAACAGCAGCCAACCCAGTTGTTGCCGCGGATCGCGCATGGGCAGATCTGAACCATACAGTATGCGGTCAGGGCCTACTACAGCCCGCAGGTATTCGATAATACCGCCGTGCACCGGCGTCAGCGTGATCTCTGCATATACATTGGGATGCTTTTGCATCACCTCCATGGCCATATCGGCCGTTTTAAAGCTGCCGCAGGCATGGGCGATGATCCAGCGGCTGTTGCGGTATTTACCCGCGAGCGTGTCTATTTCCAGCAGGTCGTTGCGTGTGGCATGCAGCAATCCGTAATAACCTCTTTCATTGCCATACTGCCACCAGGGGTCATAGCGCGGGTCGTGGTATTCGAGTCCGTAGAAATGATAGGGCTTCATACCGACAAACCGTTTGTCGGCGTACACGGCCCGTACCCTGTCCATCATTTGCGGAACGCTGTAATGCACGGGATCAAAAGTGCCCAGCCCCCAGAATCCCGGCGGCGCCACGTCGAGCGCTTTTGCGGTAGTAACATTACCTGCTGCCGAATCGAGGCTTACCACGCCGTTCCAGCTCATAAAGCCGCCGCCGACCACGCCCAGTTGCTTCAGGTGGCGGAACACACCCGAGGGGCCGCCGTTTTGCATGCGGTAGCCGAGACCACCGGCGCCGTTCAGTCCTTCGTCGAGAATATGCATGTGCATATCGATCACCGGCACACCAATGGGTTGCCCCGTGCGCACGGCTTTCATCAGGCTGTCTTCAGCGGTATTTTCCCGCGGCTTTGGCGGCGGATAGCCGGTGAGGCGAAGCAGGTTGCCACCCGCTATCGCCGACTTGACGGCAACGGGCAGCACCGCCATATCGATATAGCTGCGATGCGCGCCCATCGACATGGCCGGCGCGGAAGTGCCGAACAGCAATTGTTTTTCTTTTCCTTCTTTTACGAAGAACTCGAGGCCTTCGTTGATCTGGAACTGGTCAAAGCAAATATGCAATTGCGAAAAACGCAGCACCAGCGGAATGATATACCGTTGCTCGATCCAGTTGGTATGCACCAGCAGCAGGGGAATGCGCGGGTGCGCCGCCAGGAAGCTTTCAACGGCATGCCAGCCGCCCAGCTCGGCGGCGCTGGTAATAGTGAGTATTTTGTGATCGCCCAGCAATTGCAGCAGGGCTTTGCTGTGGCCCGCCTGCCAGTCCCACCCGTTGGAAAGCGGGTGTATCGTCACCGCCCGTATATCGTGCGCTTTCAGTTGCGCCGCGAGTTCGGCCGGTGCGGGAAATTCGCCGGTGGCAGCAGGCATCAGGTTCCACATCGCTTTGAGCTGTGGATAGGCCGCGAGCTGGCGGCTTAGTTGCAGGTTGGCCGACATGGGATCGTACTGCACACTCATGGTGGTAGAGACCAGCGCTGCCGAAACAGAGCAGTGATCCATTTCGTCGATCAGCTCCTGCAGTTGCCAGCGTTCGGCCGGGTGTTTGTAACGCCGCGGGCCGATCTGGGCGAAGGCATCGAAATATACCGGCGCCGGGCCGCTGGCGGCCCCTGCCCGTTGTATGCCGGGCAGGGCCACCGCCAGCGACGCCAGGGCGCTGCTTTGCAAAAATTTTCTTCTGGTGTACGGAGCGGTCATCAGTTAACGGGCGTCGGGTACAGTTCCAATGGTTTTGCATCCCACCAAAGCCGGGTGGTATTGTTGTCCGGTCCGCTCAGCATGGTGCGGGCTTTTTCTACCGCTGCATTGTTGGTGGATATTTCACCCGTAGTAAAGGCCAGCCTGCGTACAAGGCCCGTTGTCGGGATATCCGGGTTCAACGAGTTGATGACAGCATATCCTTTCGGGTAACCGGTGCGTCTTCTTTCAGCCCAGGCTTCACGGCCGTCGGGATACATCGACAACCATTTCTGGGTGATGATCTGCTCCAGTTGGCGTTCGAACGAGCCGGCGGTTTCATATGCCACAGGAATATCGGCCACGGCCGGTGAGTTCCAGCGGTCATTCATCGCTGCCGGTTTTGCATTGCTGGCGATATAGGTATCGATCTCGGCCGGCGAAGCGGCCGTCCATTGTGTCAGCGACATACGGATACCGCTCTTGTAAAGGTCTTCCGCACTGCCGCCCATGTTCCAGCCCCGCAGGGCGCCTTCGGCGCGCAGGAAATACACTTCAGCCGCGCTCATTACGGCGCTGCGCAGGTTGGCACCGCCGTCTGCCAGCGGCAGCCACTTGGTATCGACAAAAGAATGATCGTTGTTGAGCGAACCGCCTTTCTGGCCCGAGGGCAGGCCGTTGCGTACGCCGTGCCAGCCGAGATTACCTCCCTTTCTGCCGCCGGCCTGGTTGAAATAGGCATCGAGGCGCGGGTCGTTGTAACCTGTCAGTATACTGCACATGGTGGCGCTCATCCTGAACTCGTCGATATAGGTCCAGGTGGAGAGGTTATTGATCGAATTCGCGGTTGACAATACGCCGGCATTGGTCGTATTGCTTACCATCACGCCGTCGGCAACGGCTTTCTCCGCCTGTGTTTTGGCGAGCTCGGGATCTGCATAAGAAATACGCATGGCCATGCGAAGGCGGAGCGAATTGGCGAGTATCAGCCAATTGTCTGCATTCCCGGCATAGACCTGGTCGTTGTTGCCAAATGCATTGCCACCGGGATTGGCTTTGAATACCGCCGCCGCCTCATCAAGCAGGCGAAAGAAATCCTTGTACACGGTCTCCTGTGAATCATAGGGAACGCTGGTTTGTCCTTTGCCGAACTCGCTGTAGATAACGGGACCGAAATAGTCTGAAATACGGTGGTAAAAAATCACCTTCCATACTTTGATGATTGCATTGGCCAGCGCCAGGTTGTTTTCGGCCGTGTAGTTCTCTACAAAGTTCAACTGCGTGGCCGGTGTGGAATAGTAGTAGTTGAACCAGATATTGGTCCAGGCACCGGTTTCCATAAACTGGTCGGAGTTGAAATTGATGTGCGTAGTGGCAAAATACTGGGCGTATATATCGGCATACAGGTTCTGGCCTACCTGGTACTGACCGGCCACTGTTCCGTATTGCGCCTGTGCAAAAGCCTGTCCGATGAGGCTGCCGTCTATCTTATCGACTGAAATGGCGTTTTTGGGGGTGTTGATCTCGTCGAATTTTTTGGTACACCCGCTGATCGTACTGCCGGCTGCAATAAAAGCAAGCAGGTATCTGAATATGAAGGTTCTGGTCATGGCAGTTTTTTTAGAAATCAATTTTTAGGTTGAAACCGAACGTGCGGCTGGTGGGCGGCGCAAACGACTGGAAGCCTTCCGAGTCGGGGCCGGTCCCCTGCAGAAAATCGGTATCGATCGATTTGGCCGCCCGGTGAATGAAGAACAGGTTTCTTCCCACCAGTGAAAACCGGATGCCTTCAATGGGCCATTTTCCCCAAAGCGAAGCGGGCAGGCTGTAACCGAAGGTCAGCTCACGCAGGCGGGTATTGGTGGCGCTGCTTACAAAGGCCTCGCCCACCGGTGTATTGCGGCCGCCTATGGTGGTCCAGAATGTTTCCGCGCGGGTGGCGATGCTGTTGTGCGATCCGTCGGCCAGTACGCCGTTTTCATGCGTAAACACGTTTTCACCGAATACCAGGTCACCGCCCCTGCCGGCCAGTGTTCCCTTTACCATGCCATCGCCATAAAGGATGGCATCGGTCATCGACACCAGGCTTCCGCCCTGCCGGTGATCAATCAAAAAACTCAGGTTGAATCTTTTGAAGGTAAAGCTGTTCGACAGGCCCGCCGTCCAGTCGGGATTGAAATTGGCGATGCGCACGGTGCGGCCTGAAGTGATCAGCGGAATGCCGTTGGCGCCTATCAATACGTTGCCGTTGGCGTCGCGCTGGAAGCCCCGCGAGTAAATTTCACCATAGGGCTTGCCCTGCTCAATAACGAACTCACGTACGTAGGGGTCGTTGCCAACCACTACCCGCGGACGATCATCGCTGATGGATTTCACCATGGTTTTATAAGTGGCGTAGTTCAGGTTGATATCCCAGGTAAGTGCGCTGGTTTTAACCGGCGTGCCATGAAGCACCAGCTCTATGCCCTTGTTTTCGATGTCACCGCCATTGGTATAATACTGGGCGGCGCCCGAGCCCACCGGCAGCGCTACCGTAAACAACTGGTCGCGCGTATTGGTCTTGTACGCCGTGAAATCAAATCCCAACCGGTCGTTGAAGAAACGGACATCGAGGCCGAGTTCGGTCGATACCGTGCGCTCAGGTTTGAGATTGGTATTGGGCAGGGTGGATCCCAGCGTCAGGAAACCATTGTTGCCACCGGCGCTGAAGGCAGCGGTACGGGTGAGCATGTACGGTTGGGCGCCATTACCCACTTCGGCCCAGGAGCCGCGTAATTTGGCATAGGAAATGGCCGACGGCAACCCTTTGATCATCTCAGACAGCAATGCCGACACACCCACCGAGGGATAAAAATAAGAGCGGTTGTTGGCAGGCAGCGTAGAGCTCCAGTCGTTCCGGCCTGTCACGTCGAGAAAGAGCATGTCGCGCCAGCCGATATTGGCAAATGCATACAAGCTCTGCACGTCGACCGAATAACCGGGGTCATAGCTGGTAACGGGCAGGTTGGTATTCGAGATGGCGAAGAAGTTGGGAATGATCATCGATACACCGGTATTCGATGAGAGCGCATTGCTCCTTTGCTGGCGTATGTTACCACCGGCGCTGATACCATAGTTAAAGTCACCGCTTGATTTCTTATACGAAAGCAGGAGGTCGGAATTGAAGATATAATCGGTTCCCTTCGATACGGTGTAGCGACCGAGCGGCGCGCGTGTATAAGTGTCGTTGTACAGCTTGATCTCGCTGCCGCTGTTGGCGCCATCGTACGAACCGCGCACCATCAGCTTCA
>JBDHYM010000154.1:0-7898 GCA_039811405.1 Flavihumibacter sp.
ATGAAAGTGCCGCCCATGCTGATGATATCGTCGTCGGGATGCGGACTAAAAATCACGCAACGCTTCGGGTAGGGGAGCGACCGCTCTGGGTGATTCGGTATTACGGCATTGGGCTTGCCGCCGGGCCAGCCGGTAATGCTGTCGCGCAACATGTAATACACTTCCAGGTTAACTTCATATGAATCGCCTTTTTCTACCAGCAGGTCGCCCAGGCCATTGTCGTTGTAATCGCTGTTGGTTAGCCCCAGTACCGGTTTTCCTACCTTGAGCGCCGTATTGACAACCGCCTTTTTGATCATGGCCGGCGTCCATTTGATATCTCCGGTCAGCCAGGGGCTGCGGTACCGGGTCAGTTCGGCCGCAGCAAATTCATCGAGAACGAACACCGTATCATTGTGCTGCTGCAACAGGGAAGCGGGGATCTGTTCTGTAACGTTCTCTTCCACCGCTTTCTGGATAACAGGTGCTTTTACGGCGCCCCAGCCCATCAGGAAAATCTTGCGCGCGTTCATGATGGTATCTATGCCCATGGTAACAGCCAGGCGCGGCACCTGCGTTATATTGGAGAATTCGTAGGCATTGGCCACGCGGGTGGAGTTTTCGAGGTTCACCAGGCGGGTGCGTGAGAAGCGGCTGGAGCCGGGCTCGTTGAAACCAATATGCCCATTGGAGCCGATGCCCAATACCTGGATCTCGATACCGCCCGCCTCTTTGATTTTCTGGTCGTATTCTGCCGTATATTTTTTGATATCGTCTTTCGGCCATTCGCCGCTGGGGATATGAATATTCTCGGGCTTGATGTCTATATGGTTGAACAGTTGCTCTCTCATATAGCGGTTGTAGCTCTGCAATGCATCTTTGTCGATCGGGTAATATTCATCGAGGTTGAAGCTGATTACATTGCTGAAGCTAAGCCCTTCTTCCCGGTGCAGCCGAACCAGCTCAGCATATACCGCTTTGGGCGATGAGCCCGTGGCTAAACCTAAAACACAAGGTTTGCCTTCCGCCTGTTTTTGCCGGATGGCTTTGGCAATTTCGTGGGCAATAAATACGGACCCTTCTTTCAGGCTGCTGTAGATCCGCACGGGTATTTTTTCAAATGAATCGACCATGCTCATATGCTAGTGGGGTTTTGGTAACGTTGGCAAATCTATTAAAACAAATGTGCTTTTGCCAATTGCAATCGATTGATTCCATTGGCATTTTTTCTTTCTGCCGGCGGCCTGGCTTTAAAAAACCTCGATTTCGTCGGCAAAAAGCCAGGCAGGCTTCCCCGCCCCGCTGGCTCCTTCGGGAATCGGGCCGAAATTCGCTGCCTTTATTTTGACGAAGCGGGCTTTCTGGTCACTGGTTTTTACGGTCATTAGACCCATGCTATTTCCGCCAGGCTGGAACAGGCCGGTTTTGCCGATACTGCTGTACGCAGCACCGTCGTTTGACACGAATACTTCTATGGCCGAAGGAGGATACACCCAGCTTCCGCCGGATGCAATGGTGTGAAGACCAACCGTAGTGAAATCGACCGGCGCCAGGAGATCAACCACGAACTCAACGTCTTTTCCGTCCCATCCCAACCATTCTGCGCTGTTCATACCTGTTGTTGACCGAAGCCCGTTCACCAGCCCGAAAATGCCGCCCTGCCCGGGGTAGTTTTTTGCCGGCGCGGGCGATACGGTCACTTCCTTGCCGGTAGCTTTGTTAAAGCTGATATCCAGTTTTGCAGTAGCACCCACGGCGTTTCCGTTTCGTTCGTTCCAGGCCGTTAGCAGTCCGCCGGTGGTTATCTGCAGCGGCGTTTTGTAGTCAGCGGCCGCCGCTGTTGCCTGGCCGGCGGGCACAAAACGATAGCGGGTAACCACGCCGGGAGCCGATTTCTCCATGCGCACGCTGATGCCCCGGTGCTGCGCCGATGGACCGACTTCGGGTTTCACGTCAAAAAAAGCCTTGCTGTAATTGATGCCCCATTGATCAAGTCTTTGCATATACACCGGCACTTTTTGAGCAAAGCGTTGCCAGTTGCGTTTTGCTTTGGGCGACCACAGTACTTCGCTGAGGGCGCCTATGCGCGGAAAGACCATGTATTCCACTTTTTGTGGGTTCTTGATATATTCCGTCCACAGGTTCGCCTGGGCGCCCAGCACGAAACCGGCTTTATCGGCGGGCAGCGCTGCGGGAACGGGCTCATAACTATAGGTCTTTTCCAGGGGCGTAAAGCCGCCGATGGTCACCGAATCTTCGTTGCGGGTCTGGCTAAAGTCGAAGTAAACATGGCTGCCCGGTGTCATAATCACATCGTGGTTTTGTTTGGCGGCTTCAATGCCACCTTCTTCGCCCCGCCAGCTCATCACCATTGCATTGGGCGCCAGTCCGCCTTCCAGTATCTCATCCCAGCCAATGATCGTTCTTCCCTTGCTGTTAATATATTTCTCCATGCGCTGGATGAAATAGCTTTGCAGACCATGCTCGTCTTTCAGGTTTTTCTCTTTGATCAGGTTCTGGCAGAATTCGGATTTTTTCCAGTTGTTTTTGGGGCATTCATCGCCGCCGACATGGATGTATTTTGACGGGAACAGGGCAATGACTTCATCGATTACATCTTCCAGGAAGCCAAAAGTTTTATCGGTAGGGGCGAACACATCGTCATACACGCCCCAGCTTTGTATCACCTGCTTGCCTGTGCTGTCGCCGGCCCAGGCGCATTGCTTCGGGTAATAGGTGATAGTGGGCTCGTTGGGAAAACAGCTTAGCTCGGGGTAGGCAGCAATCGCGGCAGAGGCATGTCCCGGCATTTCGATTTCCGGCACCACCGTTATGAAACGGTCGGCTGCATATTTTACCACGTCCTTTACCTGTTCCTGCGTATAGAAGCCGCCGGTTCTGATACCGTCGTTTCCGGTACCGGGAAACCGGCCGATGATGGTGCCGTTCCTGAATCCGCCCACGGAAGTAAGGCGGGGATATTTCTTGATTTCGATTCGCCAGCCCTGGTCGTCGGTGAGGTGCCAGTGAAAGTAATTGAATTTATGCAGCGCCAGGTAGTCGATGTACTTCTTCACGAAATCGACGTCCATGAAATGGCGCGCCACATCGAGGTGCATGCCGCGGTAGCTGAACCGGGGCTGGTCTTTGATATTGACGTAAGGAACGGCCAGTTGCCTGGTACCCGTTTTCTGCACCAATAGCTGAATGAGGGTCTGTATGCCATAAAACATACCCGTATCGGCGCCTTCCACCAATATTCCTTTGGCGTTCACAGCTATCCGGTAAGCGCTTGCCTCGCCGGCCGAAGATGTCTCGTGCAGCCGGATGCCTGTGCCTTCGCCTTTTTGCACGGCACAGGTAAACCCATATTGTTTCTGCAGGTAGTTGTTGAGGTAGCTGACTGCCCTTCCCGTTTCGTTGCCCGACACAAAAATTTTCGTAGCCGGGCCAATGGGAAAACTGGCTGCTATTCTCGGCATGATCATTTCCGCCGGCTCGGGTATTACCGACAGCGGTTGGGCCTGTAAACTGGCAGCCGCAAAGCAGCCGCAAAACAGAAATAAGAATTTGGTCATAGTAGCTGGTTGGATATTTAATGAAAGGAAAAGGGCATAATTGCCGCGCATCGAAGCCATCGCCTGTCAATTGGCTAATATGTATATAAATATTTAATAATCATATAGTTGTTTTAATTATTGCTTTAAAAAAGAATGATGAATGCTTTCTTGTAAAACATACCTATATTATTCCTTACGCATTGCGTAAAGGTTATTAGGCAGAGATAAATGTAGGAAATGCCTAACAAATTGTGGTAGAAAACGATATGTGTATTGCAATACACAGTAGAATTTCTTAATTTGATTAAATATTGGTTAAAACTACAGGCAATAAGCAGGTGTTTTTAAACGTTTTCTGACGCCGAAGCCCAAACCGTATGATCAAGATCCCCAGTTCCATCCAAGCAGGCGATCGCATGAATGCTGATATCTGCCTTATAGGCGGCGGCCCGGCGGCGATTTCCACCGCCTTGCAACTGATCGGTTGTGGTAAAAAGGTCATTATGCTGGCTGGTGGACGCTGGAATGAGACCCTTGCCAACCGGGAACTGAACCGGGGCCTGGCTTTCCCATATGACTCGCACGAACCGCTGGAAGAAAACCGGCGCCGGCAGTTTGGCGGCGCTTCGGCAGTATGGGGCGGCCGCTGTATTCCCATGGACCCGATCGATTTTGCGAAGCGGCCCTGGCTGGGCGACAGCGAGTGGCCCATTACATACAATGACATACTGCCTTATTACCTGAAGGCGAACGAAATCTGCGAAGCAGGTGAGTTCGTGTACAATGCATCGGATACAACCGGCAAAAAAGAGATTATTACCGGGATGGACGACGAATACATAGATTCGGGTAAGCTGGAGCGATGGAGCCCGCCGATCAATTTTGCACGTCGCTATCGCCAGCGCCTGCAGGAAGCAGGCAATATCCAGGTATTGCTTGACACGCATGTTGTTCGCATCAACTGCGAGCAGGTGGCCGAACAGGTTTCGTCGGTGACCGTTTCCTATAACAATACGCAGTTCGAAATACTTGCCAGTCAATATGTGCTGGCAGCGGGTGGCATAGACAACCCCCGTTTGCTGCTGGCTTCAAAAAATGCATTCCATCCGCGGGGCATCGGTAACCAGCGCGACCTGGTAGGGAGGTATTATATGTCGCATCTCAACGGTACGTTCGCTCACCTGGCGCCGCACGACCGTAAATCGATTCCGTTTGAATACGAGAAAGACCGGCAGGGTGTGTATTTCCGGAGAAGGTGGTGGTTTACCGACAAAGCGCAGGAGGAAAAAGAGATCGGCAATGTGGTGATGTTCCTGAACGACACGCTTGAAATGAACGGGCACCGCGATGCTCTTTTCTCCATGATCTATATCGCCAAATCATCACTGACCATACTCAAAAAAAAGAATGTGGGCAAGATGATCAGCACCTACCGGGAGCTGAAACCCGAAGTCGGCGACCACCTGAAAACAGCCATGTCCGAAGGGCTGGGCATTATGCCGAGAATGGTCAGAACCATGGTGCATCGGTTTCACAAAAGGCGGCTTCCCACTATCCTGCCGTCGGTCGACAATCAATACCTGGGACTTTATTTCCAGTCGGAGCATCTGCCCAATTACAACAGCACAGTCGGTTTGTCTGACACCGAGCGGGATGTGCTGGGGCTACCGCTGCCGGTAGTGAAAGTGGCCTTCAGCGAGGCCGATTACCGCACCGTTTTCGAAGCGCATAGATTATTCACGGAGCGGTACCGAAACTGCGGGGCGGGTGATATGCAGTACGATGAATCGGTATTGATGGATTACCTGAAAAAAAGAACCTCGCGTTTTAACTCGGCGGCGCACCACCTCGGCACCACGAGAATGGCGGTCAGCCCCGATAAGGGCGTTGTAGATGCCAATTGCAAAGTGTTTGGCGTAGACAACCTGTACGTAGCCGGATCGTCTGTTTTCACCACGGGCTCACATGTGAATCCGACGCTTACATTGGTAGCGCTGGCCATCCGGCTGGGCGAGCACCTTTGCAAATTATAACCGCTGCCTATCTTCGCAGCATGAGCAGCCCTTTACTGGAGATTATAGCCTTCGATATCGACAGCATTCCACGTATAGCCGCCTATGGCGGAAGCCGGATTGAACTGTGCGCCAACCCGGCCGAGGGTGGAACCACCGTCAGCTACGGCATGATGAAAGCGGCCCGGGCCGTCACCACGCTCCCCGTATTCCCCATCATCCGACCCCGTGGCGGCGACTTCTGCTACAGCGAAGAAGAATATAAAGTAATGCGCGCCGATATCCGGCTGGCGCGCGACATTGGCATGGAGGGCGTTGTACTGGGATTGCTGACACCCGAAAAAACAATGGATTATGATCGCACCGCCTCACTGGTGGAGCTTGCCTACCCGATGGAGGTGACTTTTCACCGTGCATTTGACGAGATCGAAGATTACCTGCCCGCGCTCGAAGCGATCATAGCAGCCGGTTGCAGTCGCATTCTTACCTCCGGGGGAGCGCCGACCGTATCCGAAGGAATCGGGCGACTCAGGAACTGCCGGGATATAGCCGACGGGCGGATCATCATTTTACCCGGCTCGGGCATTCGCGCAGCCAACCTCCGGCAGATACACGAAATGCTCGATCTGCCGGAATACCACAGTTCGGCGCGATATACGGCGTCTACCGGCACCGCTTCGGTCGATGTACACGAATTGCAGGCGCTTCGCCAGGCGTTGTCGTAATATTTTACTTGATCTTGCTCACCTTCAGTACGTTGGTGGGCAGGTGTTCGTTTACCGGCGTGCTGCCGGTGGCCACGATCACATCGTCGGATTTAATAAAACCACGCGATTTCAGGATCTCGATCTGGTCGGCCATGATGTCGTCCAGGCTCTCTTCCTCTTCATAGAAGAAAGCACGCACGCCCCAACTTAAGCTCAACTGGTTCACCAGGCTTCTCTCTTTGGTGAAAATATATAAAGGTGATTTCGGCCGGTAAGAGCTGAGCATAAACCCGGTATAACCGCTTTGCGTCATACCGATCAGCGCGTCGGCATTGGTGTCTTTGGCCATCTTGCAGGCGTTGTAACAGATCGCGTCGCTGAGAAAAGAAGGTGAGTGCGGCTGCGGCGTCAGCTCGTCTTCGCGGTTATAATAATAGGCTTTGGTCTCTATTTCGCGAATGATCTTGCTCATGGTTTCAATCACCAGTACAGGATGCGCACCGGTGGCGGTTTCACCGCTCAGCATCACCGCGTCGGCGCCTTCCATTACCGCGTTGGCCACATCGGTTACCTCGCTGCGGTTCGGCTTTACGCGGTCGATCATGCTTTCCATCATCTGTGTAGCCACGATCACCGGCTTGGCGCGGTGCATACATTTGCGAATGATCTCTTTCTGCACCAGGGGTACCTGCTCCATCGGGATCTCGATGCCGAGGTCGCCCCGTGCAATCATGACACCATCGCTTTCAAGGATAATATCCCGCAGGTTGGTGATGGCTTCGGGCATTTCGATCTTTGCAATGATCTTGCTTTTGCTGCTCCGTTTATTGAGAATGGCGCGCAGATCGCGCAGGTCGTCCACCCGCTTCACAAAGCTGAGCGCTACCCATTCCAGTTTCTGGTCGATGATGAATTCCAGGTCGGCCAGGTCTTTTTCGGTCAGGGCGGGTAAAGAGATTTTGGTATCGGGCAGGTTAATGCCTTTTTTGGAAGAGATGTTGCCGCCGAGGGTCACTTTCACTTTCACGTCGTTATCAGCCGTGATCTCTGCCACTTCCACTTCGATTTTTCCATCGTCGATGAATATACGGTTACCCACCACTACATCGGCATGCAGGTTGGGGTAGCTTACGTATATCTTTTCCATCGTACCCACACATTTGGTGTTGGTAAAAGTGAGGATATCGCCTTCCTTAACGGGAAGAAGGTTATTGGCGATTTCACCAACGCGCAGCTTCGGGCCCTGCAGATCACCCAGTATAGCTACGTTGTAAGGTTCGGTTTTATTGATGTTCCTGATATGGTCGATGATCTGCTGCTTGTCTTCGTGTGTGCCATGCGAGAAATTCAGCCTGAACACATTTACACCTGCTTTTACGAGGGCCAGGAGCTTATCGTAGGTATCGCAGGCAGGACCAACAGTGGCGACAATCTTGGTTCTTTTGAAAGCATGCTGGCGCCCTGCCTCTTTGTCCATTTGCTGGTACAGGTATTTCGAAGCGTTTTTTGACATAGTCTGTTGTTACTTTACCGGGTTAGTATCAGGATGCGAGGATCTTAACGATGCGCATCCATTCTTCGTTAATCTTTTGCTTGGCCTTTACGGCGTTTTCCAGTTGCGTATAATGCATTTTGTTGTT
>JBDHYM010000155.1:0-7884 GCA_039811405.1 Flavihumibacter sp.
TACCGGTTCAACGAAGTGTGCCCGGGCGATCCGGCCGGATTAGTGCCTTTTTGGTGGAACCGTTTTATGCTCGATACAGCTTTTGTATCGGACCTGCGTTGCCGCTGGATGCAATTGCGAACCGGTGTTCTGTCGGACCAGTCGGTGAACCGGTTGATCGACTCTGCCGCGACGGTGGTCGACGAGGCCCGGCAACGGCATTTTACCCGTTGGCCCGTGCTGGGGCAGTATATATGGCCCAATGCTTCTCCGATTCCTGCCAGCTACCCCGAAGAGATCAGCACGCTGAAGGCCTGGTTGAAAGAGCGGATGGCGTGGATAGACAATAACCTGCCCGATAAAGGCGCCTGCGCCAGTTGGCCGGCCAATGAAAATGGCAGTTTTGTTTTCACGGTGCTGGAAAACCCTGTCGGCGACCGGCTGCAATACCGCGTACAAAGCCGTGAGACGCAAAAGTTCGACCTGGCAGTATATGATATGACCGGCCGGCTGGTGGCCCGCCAGCAGATACAGATGGGTAAAGGCAATCTCCAGGGCAGCGTACCGGCCAACTGGCAAAGAGGCATTTACCAGTTGCGGCTGCGAAATGCCGTTGGTGAAACCAGCGCACAACGGCTGCTGAAGCGCTGAGGCATTCCTTATCTTTGCGCCGATGCTGAAAAAGTCGATGGATGCGCTGCAGCGCAAGTCGGTGGAAGCCTTCCGCCAGGCGGAGAAAATGCCGGTGACCGTGGTGCTCGATAATATCCGGAGCATGCACAACGTGGGCAGTGTTTTCCGGACGGCCGATGCGTTTCTGCTGGAAGGCATCCGGCTTTGCGGCTACACGCCGCAGCCGCCGCACCGCGACATCCAGAAAACCGCCCTCGGCGCTACCGAAACCGTTCACTGGCAGTACCAGCCACGAACGGTCGATGCCGTATTGCAGCTAAAAGCATCGGGCTATAAAGTGTATGCGGTTGAACAGGCTGCCGGCAGCATTTCTTTGCAGGCGTTTGGCTGGAGCCCGGCAGCAAAAATCGCCGTTGTTTTCGGGAACGAAGTGGAAGGGGTGAGCAATGAGGTGCTGGAGCTGTGCGACGGCTGCATAGAGATCCCGCAACTGGGCATGAAGCACAGCCTGAATATTTCGGTAGCCGCCGGTATTGTTTTATGGGAGCTGGTGCGCTCCAATATTTGAATCGTTATTGACCATGAGTACGATCAAGAACTACCTGAGCCTGGTAAAGTTTTCACACACCATCTTTGCCATGCCGTTTGCGATGATTGGTTTTTTCCTGGCGGTGCTGCGCCCGGCCATCCAATGGCAGACTGCAGGCAGCACACCCGCGGGCTGGCAGCAATGGCTGCTGAAGCTGGCGCTGGTGATTGCCTGCATGGTGACGGCCCGCAGCGCAGCAATGGGCTTCAACCGGTACCTCGACCGGCATTTTGATGCGTTGAACCCGCGAACCGCTATCAGGGAGATCCCCGCCGGTATTATCAGCGCCGATAATGCACTCTGGTTCGTAATCGCCAACTGTATGCTGTTTGTTGTATTTGCAGGACTGCTGAACAGGCTCTGCCTGGTTCTGTCGCCCGTGGCGCTTTTCGTGGTGCTGGGGTATAGTTATACCAAAAGGTTCACCGCGCTTTGTCATATTATACTGGGCATCGGGCTGTCGCTCGCACCCATCGGCGCTTATATAGCAGTGACCAACCGGTTTGACCTGCTGCCGCTGCTGTTCTCGTTTGCAGTGGTATGCTGGGTAAGCGGGTTCGATATTATATACGCGATGCAAGACGAAGAATTCGACCGCCACCAGCAACTGCATTCCATTCCCGCCGCCCTCGGAAAAAGCAGAGCCTTGCGGGTATCGGAATTACTTCACCTGCTCAGCACCACCTTTGTGGTGGTGGCCGGTATTATGGGCGCCTTTGGCTGGTGGTACTGGATCGGCGTAGCCGTTTTTGCCGGCATGCTGGTCTACCAGCATTCGATCGTAAAGCCCAATGACCTGAGCCGTGTAAACATTGCCTTCATGACTGCCAACGGCATTGCCAGTGTGGTATTTGCCGTATTTGTTATCATTGACCTGTTCAGGCAACCCTTATCTCTTTGAGCATGGCAAGAATAATGGCGATCGACTATGGCAAAAAGCGTACAGGCATTGCCGTTACCGATCCGCTGCAGATCATTGCAACCGGTCTCAGCACGGTCGATACCAAGGATATTTTCCCTTTCCTGAAAAAGTATTTTTCCGCCGAACCTGTTGAGCTGGTACTGCTGGGCGAGCCCGAAAACTGGGATGGTTCTGCCACCCATGCCACCCCGCTGGTAACGGCTTTCAAAAAAGAGTTCGTGAAGCATTTTCCTTCTATTCCCGTACAGGGGGTTGATGAACGGTTCACCTCTAAGATGGCGCGGCAAAGCATGATTGAATCGGGTATGAAAAAAAAGCAGCGGCAAATAAAGGCCAATGTCGATATAATTGCCGCTACGATACTGTTGCAGGAGTATTTGCAAAGCAAGTGACCGGAACATGCCAATTCCCCCAAATCCAGTATCTTTGCCGGTCAAAATCAGGGCATTATGATCTTACCTATCGTAGCTTACGGGCACCCCGTATTGAGGCAGGTGGCCGGCGATATCGATAAAGAATACCCCGGCCTGCAGCAACTGGTGGCCGACATGTGGGAAACCATGTACAACAGCAACGGGGTAGGGCTGGCAGCGCCGCAGATCAACCGGTCGATCCGGCTTTTTGTGGTGGACAGCCAGCAGATTCTTGAAAACATGGAGCCCGACGAAAGAAAAGAATACCCGAACGACAACGGCTTCAAAGGCGCCTTCATCAATGCGCGTATTGTTGAAACGAATGGCGACGACTGGCCTTATAATGAAGGCTGCCTGAGCATTCCCAAGATCAGGGAAGATGTACTGCGCCCAGAAGAGATCACCATTGAATACCTGGATGAAAATTTCCTTCCGCAAAAAGCGACTTTCAACGGCATTACGGCGCGGGTCATCCAGCACGAATACGATCATATCGACGGGAAGCTGTTTATTGATTACATTAAGCCGCTGAAAAGAAAACTGCTGAAGGGCAAACTCGACGATATTTCCAAAGGAAAAGTACGGGTAGACTATCGCATGGCTTTTGCTAAATAGTCCGTATGTTCCCACCGCTGCGAAATGTTTTTAACTACGGCTTCATGGTCGTTTTGCTGGCGACGGTTATACAGGCTTCCGGCCAGGATACCACCGGCAAGGCTGCTGCCGACTCGGTCATATTTGTCGACCAGAAGGCCATTACGCTGAAAGAAGTGGTTGTCAGGAGCAATATAGATGTCCCTTCCTTCATCAGGCGCATCCAGTTCGACACCAGCTTTTACCGCGCTTTCAAGAACCTGCACGAGCTCAGTTATACTGCGCTGAACGATGTCACTATGCTCGACAAACAGGGGCGGCCCGCGGCGGGGCTGCACAGCCGCACCCGGCAGACCTTTGCGAATGGCTGCCGCAGCATGGCCGTTCTGGAAGAGAAAACGGAAGGCGATATCCGTGACAGGAGCGGCCAATGGAATTATTATACCGCCGAAATGTATGCAGGCCTTTTCTTCACCACGGGAATGGTCTGCGGCGAAGACAATTCCGTCAGGGCCGAAGAACTCAGCACCCGTGGAAAACGGGGTATTGAGAAACACAAAGAGCAGTTGAAAATGCTCTTCTTCAATCCCGGCCGGAAGATCCCGGGTATTCCGTTTATCGGTGACAAGATCAATATCTATGACCCGCCGCAGAGCGATCTCTATGACTTTGAGGTTGATATGACCAGCTACCAGGGCCGGAACGTATATGTGTTCCGCGTGCAGGCCCGGCCCGGCCTGGCACGTTCGCAGCAAAACGATGTGGTCATTAATTCGGTGATTACCTATTTCGATGAGCATGATATGCGCATCGTGGCGCGTACGTACGACCTCAGCTATGACGCCGGCGTGTACGACTTCAATGTGCAGATGGAAGTGGAAATGTTCCTGGTAGGAGACCTGCTGCTGCCTAAGCTGCTCCGTTACAACGGCAACTGGAAAGTAGCCCTGAAGAAAAGAGAAAGAGGCATATTCACTGCCACTATCTTCGACGTGGGCGGCTAATCGACCGCATTTCTTTTGAGCGACAACGCATAATTCCGCCATTTATCGATGACGGCACTCATATCGGGTGCAATGTCTGACTGGAAGAACATATCCTCACCGGTACCGGGGTGCTTGAACCCGATATTCACCGCATGCAGCGCATGCCGGGGGCATATCGCAAAGCAGTTATCGACGAATTGCTTGTACTTTGTATAAACGGTGCCCTTCACAATTTTGTCGCCGCCGTAAAAATCATCATTGAACAACGGGTGGCCGATGTGCTGCATATGCACCCGGATCTGGTGCGTGCGGCCGGTTTCCAGGCGGCATTCCACCAGGGTCACATAATGCATCCGCTCCAGCACTTTGTAATGCGTGATCGCTTCCTTGCCGTAATCGCCCTCCGGGTAGGCGTCGAACAGTTTCCGGAACCGGCGGTGACGGCCTATATGTGCCACCACGGTACCTTCGTCGGCTTCCATATCGCCCCATACCAGCGCTATATATCGCCTGTACACCGTATGATTGAAGAATTGCCGCGCCAGCGAGGTGACCGCGCTGTCGGTTTTGGCGATAAGAATGAGCCCGCTGGTATTTTTATCGATCCGGTGCACCATGCCGAAACGGGGCAGGGTCTCTTCGTTGATGGAGCTGTCCTTGTGCTGGAGGTACCAGGCCACGCCGTTCAGCAGCGTGCCGCCGGGGTTGCCGCTGCCGGGATGCACCACCAGTCCCGCCGGTTTGTTGATGACCATGACCTGGTCGTCTTCATACACGATGGGGAGAGGAATGGGCTCGGGAATAACCTGCTCGCCCGCCCGCTCGCGGTGGGAATAGATAATGATTTCATCTGCCGGCCGGATATTATAATTGGATTTGGTGGTTTTCCCGTTTACCAGGATACGCCCCGCGGCAATGGCCTTCTGCACTTTATTGCGCGTGGCATATTCCACCCGGCCCACCAGGAACTTGTCGATGCGCATAAGTTCCTGGCCGGGATCGATCCGGAACACCTGCTGCTCGTATAATTCCTCGCTGGCTTCGGGAAGCTGCTCGTCAAATCCGGTTTCGTCGTTCAAGCTATTGGCCACGCGCTGATAAAAGTTGAAAGGCAAATTTATAACGAAAGAGCCCACTAACTTTGCGCCATGCAAACTGTTTTAGTGACCGATCTCGGCCGGCAGCCCTACAAAGAAACCTGGGATCTGCAGGAATCGCTGCTGCAGGATAACCTGCGGCGCAAGGCAGCCGGTGAACCGACCGTAAACCGGCTGCTGCTGGTAGAGCACCCGCCCGTCTATACCCTGGGAAAAAGCGGGAAGATGGAGCATGTGCTGATCAGTGAAGCCGAACGGCAGGAAAGGGGCATCGGTTTTTTCCATACGAACCGGGGTGGGGACATCACTTTCCACGGGCCGGGACAACTGGTCGGTTACCCCATTCTCGATCTTGAATTGTTTGGCACAGACCTCGGCAAATACCTGCGGCGCATCGAAGAATCGGTGATACAAACCATTGCTCTTTTCGGGCTGCAGGGCGACCGCTCGGCCGGTGAGACCGGTGTTTGGCTCGATCCGCTGGTGACCGGCCGCGCCCGGAAGATCTGTGCCATCGGCATCCGGTGTAGCCGGTGGATCACTATGCACGGTTTTGCCCTGAATGTCAATACCGACCTTCGCTACTTTGATAATATTATTCCCTGCGGTATTCGGCAAAAAGCAGTAACTTCTATTTCTCTGGAAAAAGGAGAAAATATTGATTTTGATGCTATTAAAGAAATATACGTAAATAAATTCAGCGGTATTTTTCAAACAGAAATGCTGCACCTGGAAGCCATCTGAACAGCCTGAAGCTGATCGGTGGAAGACGTATGGCGGTACCATACCCCCTAAAAATCTTTGCCGATAAAAAATCGGTTTTTCTCTACAATAGTATCGTTCTCAAGCAGTTCGAATAGAAACCAGCCTGCATGCTGGAAATTGGCCTTGTCGAGCAGCAACACCTGGTCGCGTATATCCCTTACTTCAAAAAGAAAGGTTTTGTCTTCTTCGTAGAATCGTACCCGGTATGATTTGCGGGCAGCATCTGGTAATTCTATGTGCAGAAGACCCGATTTATCGGTAAAAATATACCTTGATAAAACAAATACATCCTTGGCAACAAATGGTTTAATAATAATTGTATCATTTACTACCGACAATAACGTATCCTTGGTGTACAGATTAACGGAATCCCTGAAGGCTTTCATTTTTGATTCTGGCAGGTTGCCTTTCAGGGTATCAGCCCTTTTAATATAATATATCCTTTCCGGTATTATTTCTGGCTGCTTAGCTACCTCTGCTGGTTTATCGATTTTTTTATTATCGCTTATTGGTGTTGTTGAATCGCCGGTTTTCACATTGGCTGACGTTGCTGGAGGTGGGTTATTGGTCTGGCTACTGGCTGTTTTACTGTTGCCATTTTTATCGGCCGGTTTGCCGGCGGGAGCAACTGTCGTCTTCTGATTGTTGCCATCGGCGGCTGGTTTTGCCGGACTGGTTGCTGCTTTGGGCATCGCCGGTTTTTCAGCGGGGGGCTGGTATTTTACGGCGCGTTGGGCCTTGCTGAAAATATATCGTCCGCTGTCGAGCAGGATATAAAGCCGGTAGAACTGGAGGGTGTCGGGCGACTTGCTGTCTACATAGCCGTTTTTCAGCATCCGGGGATCAGGCAGTGTTACGATTGATTTAAACAGCCGGCTGCTGTCGCTCGACCGCTGGACACTCAACTGCCGTATTTTGTTTCCATACGGGTTGGTCCAGCTGATCAGCACACGATTGCCGGTACGCCTTATCGCCGAGAATTGAGGGAGCGTATCCTGCGCCTGAACCTGGTCAACCGCCTGGAAAAGCAGAAAAAACAATATGGCGGCGGTGATTTGTCCGGCTTTTTTCGTCATCGGGCACAAATATAATTCAATACACGAGGCTGCCAACCGGCAAAGAGCGGTTTCCGGGTAGTCCGCCGCTGTGAACCAGCAGCAGCCTGTCATCGGGCGAAAAATAATTTTCTTTTATCATTTCGCGAATGCCGTAAAAGAGCTTGGCAGTATAAACGAAATCGAGCGGTATCTGTTGTGTGGCATATACCTGGTTCATAAAATCAAGCAAGGCGGCATTGTACCGGGCATATCCGCCAAAATGGAATTGGAACGACAGGGTAAACTGCCCGTCTTTCTCCGGCACCCAGCGCCTGATTTCTTCTGACAGCCGGTCGTCGCCTTTGAGTGCGCTGATACCGATTACCTGTTGGTGCGGCGCTGCCGCAGAAAGAATACCGGCCAGGCTGGTGCCGGTGCCAACGGCTACGGCGATATGGGTATAACGTCCCGGCAGGGGAACAGCATCGAGCATGGCAGCCGCGCCGCCGATACCCGGCAGGCCCCGGCCGCCTTCGGGAATAACAAATACATTGTCGGGCAGCAGGGGAAGCCTGCCCGGTAATTGCTGCAGTGCGCGGTAATCGCTCCTGGAAACGAACAGCAGTTCCATGCCGAGGGCTTGCACGTCGCGCAGGCAGGCGGTGGGAAGGGGCTCGCCCCGTACAATACCATAGGCCCTGATGCCGAGGTGATGGGCAGCGGCGGCTGTAGCGAGCAAATGGTTGGACCATACACCGCCGAAACTGGCAATGGCGGCGGCATGGCCGGCCCGGGCAGCCTGCAGCCAGGGCAGGAGCTTGAACCATTTATTGCCCGAGAGCTGCGGGTGCAGCTTGTCGAGCCGCAGG
>JBDHYM010000156.1:0-7797 GCA_039811405.1 Flavihumibacter sp.
TTCTCTGCTTCTGTAGCTTCATTCAGTTTTCGCTGGGCTTCTTCTTTCACGGCCGGTATGGTCGCATTTTCCACTACACTCTGGTAAGTCGCCTTTGCGTTGAAATAATCTTCCTGCTTGAAATAGATGTCGCCCAGTAACAGGTAGGCCCTGGTCACCCACGCTTCATACGACCCGTTCTTGTTCACCACTTCAAAGGCGCTCTTTTCCGCTTCCTTGTATTTACCCTGCTGGAACTGGCACCAGGCGATGCCATACCGGGCTTCGGCACTCAGTTCGCCCTTTGAGGCGCCTGCTGCCGCTTTATAATAACTGATGGCAAGGTCGTATTGCCTGTCTTCCTGCGAAGCCCTTCCCAGCACCATATTGGCCAACAGCTTATCGTCGGTGCCAGCGCCTTTCATCTGCAACAGCTCTTTGGCGTTGGCCGATGCCTCACTCCATTTCTGTAGCTGGTACTGGCTGCGCAGCAGGCCACGGGCCGCCTCCAGCTTGTTCTCATCGGTGCTGGCAAATTCTTTCAGGCGTGCATAATAAGCAGTGGACTTATCGTATTGCTTCAGGTCGAAGAAATACAGCCTCGCCGCCTGGAGCAGCGACTTTTCGCCGAAGCGGTTGGGTGCCCGGTCGGCTACTGCGCCATACGCGGCGGCGGCATTGGCCAGCTCTTTTTTACTGAGGTATATTTCGCCTTTGTAATAATTCGCTTCTATTGAATACCTGCCTTCCGGGTATTTCGCCAGGTAGGCATCAAACCGTTGCAGGGCGGCCGTAAAATTGCCATTGCTAAGCTGCAGTTCTGCTTCTGCATACGCCAGCGAGTCCTGCTGCGAGCCGGAAATATCCCGTCCCATCTTCTTCGCAAAAGCAACGTATTCGCTGCTTCGCCCCGCTTCCAGGTAAATGGCACGGGCATTATCGAGCGCCTCATCGGCTTCGGGCGAATTGGGGTATTGCTGCAGCAGCTCATTGAATTGTTTCAGCGCCTCGTTGTTGTTATTGAGGTTATAATAAGCGATACCCGCACTGAGATAGGCTTTCGGTTTCAGCGCTTCGGCACCGCTGCCGCCGATCACGTTTTTAAGAAACGGAATGGCCTCCTGGAATTTTTCATCGGCCAGGTAGGTGTTCGCCATTTCCATGCTGGCATCGGGCGCCAGGGTCGATTGCGGGTACAGCTTTTCCAGTTGCTGCAACTGCCTGATCTTTTCCGCCGGTTTGGTAATGCCCGCTATCATCGCTTTCTGGAAATAGGCATAATCGCTCGACGCCCATGCGTAACGGATCACCGCGTCATAAACATTCCCCGCTTTCGCATACTCACGCTGCATATAGTAGCAGTCGCCGACACGCGTATAAGCATCCTGCTCTATCGCCGACGAGCGAACGGAGGGGCTGCCCGCCACCTGCTCAAACTGGGTTTGCGCCAGCCGGTACTGCTCTTTTTTCAGGTAGGCATAACCGAGGTTGTAGTGGGCATGCTGTGCATTCACTTCGCCGTTTACCCGGGGAACCGTAAGGTATTCCGAATAATAACGAATGGCTTCGTCGGTGCGCCCCGTACGGAAAGCGATCTCTCCTTTCCAGAACTGCACCAGCGGCAGCATCTGCTGGTTATAGGCGCTCTTCAGCGCACGATCGAGCAATGCGTCGGCTTCGGCCAGCCGGCCGTCGTTCACCAATTCCGTTGCCCTTCCGTATAATACGGGTGGCAGAAACTGCTTCACCTGCTCGGAAGGGTTTTTGATGCCGTCGATCATCACCAGCGCATCTTTATAGTTGCTGGTTTTGGCCATCACCCCTACCAGCAGCTCGCGCGCTTCGGTGGCATTGGCCCCATTGGGATATTTCTGCAAATACCCCTGCAACTCGGCCAGGGCGATATCGGTGTAACCCAGCTCGTACGAGAGCTTGCCGTAGTTGAATTTCGAGATCTCCTGCTGGCGGGGATTGCTGCTGTTCACCGAACAAAACAGGAAAGCATTGCGGGCATTCGCCTTCTGCCCGGTTTTCAGGTAAGCATCACCCAGCAGGTACATGGCGTTCTGCGCCAGCGAATCTTCCTTGCCGCTCAGTTGCTTAAACCCGCTGATGGCCTTGTTATAATTACCGGTGGCATAATAGCTGTACGCCAGCTCATATACATCCTGGCGGCCCGGTGTTTTGGCCTTGGCTGCATAGGCTTCCAAATAGGGCAATGCTTTGGCCGGCTCTCCTTTTTCGAACCAGCCATGCCCTACCAGGCGGCCCAGCTCAACATTGTATGCCGTATTTCCTTTTTTGATCTTCTCGGTGGCATAATCCAGGGCCTTGTCCTTATCACCGGTGAGGTAATAAATAGAAGCGATGTAATAGGGAACGGCCTGCTGGTACTGCGGGTTGTTCTCCACCACGCGGAAAGCGGCAAGCGCATCGCGGTACTGGCGGTCTTTGAATGCAATGAACCCATAATAATAGTTCGCGTCGGCACTGAACGACGACCCTTTCAACTGACGAACGGCATCGAACAAAGGCTTGGCCTGCTCAAACCGCTGCAGGTTGAAATAACTGTACCCCTGGTGAAACTTCATGACCGCTACCTGCGCATTGTCGAGCTGGTCGATCGATACATTCTCGTACTGAGCGGCCGCTTTGTAAAAATCCTTGTGCCGGAAATAATATTCACCCAATTGAAAATGCATGAGCTCCACGCGGCTTTCATTGTCATCCATCGTCACGAAATCGAGCGCCTGCTCCAGCGCGCCGCCTTCGTTGCTGCGAAGCCCGCAAACGATTGTATAATATTTCACTTCCTGGTAGTCGAGCGCACGGCTGCTTCTGTCGACCGGCCGCAGCCCGGCGCTCAGTTCTTTGAACAAGGGATACGCGAGACTGTATTGCTCCTGCTGATAAAATTCTTTGGCCAGCTTGAAATTCTTCTGGGGGTCGGTGTAGGCGGCGGACTGCTGCGCATGAACCAAAGAGGCCGCCAATACACAAATAACCGTGCAAACAAATCTGTTCACTATGCTGATTTTATGTCAAAGTCGTTTGGAAACAGGGTAAAGATTTTGAATATTTTGATTGTCACCAAATAACGTTCCAAACAGTTGTGGATAATCCAAATGATTAACAAATCTTTGCACGAGTAAGATATCTTTGACAAAATTTTATAGATGAAAAAGTTGCTGTCGACCAGTTACCAGGAATGGGCTTTTGATGCAATGATGCTGCTGGTTCGTGTTTCTTTCGGCGGACTGATACTGGCCAACCATGGCTTCCAGAAGCTGGTTAAATTCTCCAGCCTCCAATACCGGTTTGCCGACCCGCTGCACATAGGCACCAAAGCGTCGCTGTTACTGATATTGTTTGCAGAAGTGTTCTGCGCCATTCTCGTGATTGCCGGACTGTTCACGCGCCTGGCGGCCCTGCCGCTGGTGTTTGCGATGATCATCGCGTTTTTCATGGCACACAACCACGATGTGAAAGAAGGCGAACTGGCAGCGGTATTCCTGGCCGGCTTTATCGCCATATTGCTGTGCGGCCCTGGTCGCGTCAGCCTTGATAAAATGATGGGCAAGTGATATGTGGACAACCGAAACACAAGTACGGGTACGGTATGCCGAAACAGACCAGATGAACGTGGTCTATCACGGCAATTACGCGCAATATTTTGAAGTGGCCCGGGTGGAAGGCATTCGCTCGCTTGGCCTCAGCTACCGCGAAATTGAAGCCCGCGGCTACCTGATGCCGTTGGTGGAGCTGCATGTCAGATACCTGCGGCCCGCGCAATACGACGATCTGCTGACCATTAAAACCGAAATACGCGAGCTTCCTTCGGAGCACCGCATCGAGTACCACCACGAAGTGTATAATGAAGCGGGCAAGCTGCTGACCACCGGTCGCGTGGTATTGTATTTTCTGCTTGCAGCCACCCGCGAAAAAACCACCATTCCGCCCTTTCTGCACGAGAAGATCGCGCCCTATTTCCAGTAATTCAGCAGGGTAAATATTTTTTGCACTACCTGTTTGGAAGAGCAACTGTAATTGCTGACCACGATCGCGATCACGTATTTTTTGCCATTGGCGGCTTTATGATATCCTGCAAAGGCGCGGGCGCCGGTAATGGATCCGCTTTTCAGCTTCATCGCATTGTAAACAGGCAGTGCCTGGTAAAACGAGCTGAACCAGGGCTGCTTCCAGGCATATTGAAGCGCCCCGGCCAGCGCAAAGGCGGTAACGCGGTTTTGCGGCGATAGTCCGCTGCCGTCGATGATCTGCAACGCATTGCTGTCGATGCCCCGCTCCTGCCAGTATTCCTTTAACGCGGCTACGCCGGCGGTGGTGGAACCCTCCTGCCGTTTCTTTTCGCCGATGGTTTTCAGAAAAGCTTCGCCATACAGGTTGATGCTCTTGCGCAAAAACCAGTAATTGAGGGTGTCGTACACCGGGCTCTGGTGCCGCCACAACAGGCTTCGCTTTGCTGGTTGCAAAGCCGGCGTATCATCGTTGCCGGCCGGCTTCTGCGGCAGCAGCGACAACAATTCTTCCGCAAATTGTTTGGCGGGATCCGGCAGGGCGCCCGAAATAGTAAATGCTTTTTCGTTTACGGGAATGGTACCCCTGACAACACCCGTAACAGCGCCGGGCGGCAGGTAAACGAAGGCATTGTCGCCCGAACCTGCCGGCGCGGCGCTAACCGCTGATACCAGCCGAACCCCTGCCAGCGGCGGATCGGTTTCGCTGATCGCAACGGCTGAACCTGTTTGCGCGCCTGAACGGAGCCGGAGATCAAACTGGTTTTCCCGCCAGTTGAACAGGTAAGCGCCGGCGCCATAATAATTGCCGATGTCCTGCCAGATCCACCCGTCGGGTATGGCATCATCCCAGCGGCCGGGCGCCACCTTTACCTGTCCGCCAATACCCTGAATGCCTGCCCCAGCGAGCGCTTCTGTTATTTGGCGCAGCAGCAGTTCCGGCCGGGTGGCCGAAAAACGAAAACTGCCCAGCGAGGGATCGCCGCTGCCGCTTATTTCGAGCGAACCGTTGAGCAGGCCATGGGTAATATCGCCCGCAGCACTGATAAGGGTTTCATAGCGATATGTTTTCCCCAAGATATCATACCCGGCAATGCTGGTGAATATCTTCTGTGTGCTGGCAGCCGGCAATCCCAGGTTTCCCTGTGCTTCCACCAGCAGTTTTCCCGTACCCGCTTCCTGCACTACGAAGCCCCAGCCGGCGTATTTCAGGGCGGGATCGTCGGCAAACTGCCTGAGCGCTTTCCGCTGCGCCTCGGTGGCCCCTTGCGCCGATGCAAAGGCCGTTGTCAGCAGCAAAACGCCCATGAGCCCGAGGCCATGGACCGCCCTGCTGAAATTGTCTGTACAAGGGCGAGCCGTCGCCCCGAAATACCGCTTTGCAAGCCTGCTGTTCATACCTGCCAAAGTACATACCTTTATCCATTCATGAAATTCATCCACGTTAGCATCATCACCATTGGTGACGAGCTTTTAATCGGACAGGTAACAGACACCAACAGCGCCTGGATGGCGCAGGCACTCAACCAGGCAGGCATCGCGGTATCGCGGCGGGTAGCAGTGGGCGACGACCGTGAAAGTATTCTGAAAGCGGTCAACGAAGAGATGGCGGCAGCCGATATCGTACTGGTTACCGGCGGGTTGGGCCCTACGGCCGATGACATCACCAAACCGCTGCTTTGCGAATATTTCGGTGGCCGGCTGGTGCTCGACGAAGCCGTGCGCGCGCATGTAAAATACCTGTTCGATAACGTGTACCGGCGACCGATGAGCGCGCGCAATGAAACCCAGGCCCTGGTGCCCGATACCTGCACGGTGCTTCACAATGCCGAGGGTACCGCCCCCGGTATGTGGTTCGAGAAAAACGGCCGCATCCTGGTCAGTATGCCCGGCGTACCGTTTGAAATGAAAGCCCTTATGCGTACAACGGTGATTCCCCGGCTGCGGGAAAGATATATGCTCCCTGCCATTGCCCACCGCACGCTGCTGACCGCCGGCATAGGTGAATCGGACCTGGCCGACCGCATACAACTGTTCGAAACCGCCCTCCCGGCGCATATTAAACTCGCTTACCTGCCGCACTACGGCATGGTGCGCCTGCGCCTGAGCGCTTCGGCGTTTGACGAGGCCGCACTGGCCGCCGAAATGGACGGGCAATTTGCCGCCCTGCAACAGCAGGTCGCCGATGTGCTGGTAACCACGCACGACGAATCGATGCAGGAGGCCGTTGCCCGCCTGCTGCTGGAAAAAAATGCCAGTATGGGTACCGCCGAAAGCTGCACGGGCGGCTATATCGCCCACCTTATCACCAGCATGCCCGGATCGAGCCGGTACTATAAAGGCTCGGTGGTGAGCTATGCCAATGAAGTAAAAACCGGGCTTTTACAGGTATCGCCCGAAACACTGCGGTTATACGGCGCCGTTAGCGAGGAAACGGTACGGCAAATGGCGCAGGGCGTGCTCGACAACCTGCACACCGATTATGCCCTGGCCACCAGCGGCATTATGGGCCCCGATGGCGGCACGCCCGAAAAACCGGTCGGTACCGTCTGGATCGCCGCAGGCAGCCGGGCCGGTATCAGCACCATCCGGCTGAAGCTGCGGTTCGACCGGGCCCGCAACATAGAGCTGGCCGCCTTCAATGCCCTTAACTTTCTCCGCAAGTGCATCAGCGAACAAAGTTTCTCACCAAAAGCTAACAGCCGGGCATAAACCCGGCGATTGCGTATTTTTGCAGATAAGACTAAATCAGACCGCGTATGGCGATTGTTGACCTGGTAATGCCGAAGCTGGGCGAAAGCATCATGGAAGCTACCATCCTGAAGTGGTTGAAAAACCCGGGAGAGGCAGTGCAGATGGACGAAGCCCTGCTTGAAATTGCCACCGACAAAGTTGACAGCGAGGTACCGAGCACTGCGGCCGGTATCGTAGAAGAGCAGCTATACCCCGTCAATGCCGTGGTACCCATTGGCGCAGTGATCGCCCGTATCCGTACGGAAGCGCCCGAAGCCCAAACGGTACCCGCGGTGCAGCCGCCTTCCAATGGCGTGGTAACGACTGCCACAGGCACCCCCGCGACAGAACCGGTCGTTGTTCGCGAGGCAATACCGCATACCCTTCCTGAAAACGGCAACCGCTTTTACTCGCCGCTGGTGCTGAATATTGCCGCCAGCGAAGGCGTTTCCATGAGCGACCTGGAGAAGATACCGGGTACCGGTAATGAAGGCCGGGTAACCAAAAAAGACATCCTGCAGTTTGTACAGGGCCGGAAAACGAACAATGGCCTGGCCGCCGAAACAATACCAGCGCCGGAGAGAACGACCGGTACCGGAGAAAGAACAGTACCGCCTGCAACCGATAAAACCCCGTCCGTTACCAACGATACCAAACCAGCCGGTACCGCTTACAGCGCCCCGGTTACAGCCGGCACCGGCCATGTCGAGATCATTGAAATGGACCGCATGCGCCGCCTGATCGCCGATCACATGGTGAAAAGCAAGCAGACGAGCCCGCATGTAACGTCTTTTACCGAGGCCGACGTCACCAATATCGTGCAATGGCGGGAACGGGTAAAAGACAGGTTTCTTCACCACGATCGCGTGAAGATCACTTATATGCCGATTTTCCTGGAGGCGGTGGCCCGTTGCATCAAGAAATTCCCGATGGTGAACAGCAGCGTCGACGGCGACCGGATCCTGCTGAAGAAAGACATCAATATCGGCATGGCTACCGCCCTTCCCAGCGGCAACCTGATTGTGCCGGTTATCAAACAGGCCGACCA
>JBDHYM010000157.1:0-7774 GCA_039811405.1 Flavihumibacter sp.
GCAGAGGCGGCGAACAGCCCGTATTATGCCGGCGTGGGTCGCCTGTTGAAAGCCTATATGTACCAGCTCACCGTCGACGCCTGGGGGGATGTTCCCTATTCGGAAGCAACCCAGTTCGGCACCAACCTGTATCCGAAATACGATGATGACGCGAACATCTATCCCGATCTCATCAAAACCATCGATACAGCCATCGCCAACCTCAACGAGCCCAGCTCGGTATTTGTGCCTAACCAGAACACAACGATCTATGCTGGCGCCTGGGCTACTATGAAAAACAGGTGGATACGTTTTGGCAACACGCTGAAGCTGCGCCTCTACATTCACTATTCGCAAAAGGATCCCGCCTATGCAACCAGCCAGATCACTGCGCTGGTCAACAGCGGCGCCGAGTTCATGACCTCGAACGACGACAGCTTCAAGATGCCTTTCCTGGCTGAAGCCAGCCGTCAGAACCCGATTGCCAGTATTGAAGGCGGCCAGTTCAGGAACGCGTTTTTCCCCAACCGTTTCCTGGTTAACCTGATGAACACCAACAGCGATCCCCGCAGGGCCAACTATTTCGTTCCTTTCCCGTACAATTCCAGCCCGGCTGCATACAAGGGCGCCAGCGTGGAAGATGCGTCTTCTGTCGCTTATTCACGGCTGAGCTCTTACCTGAAAGGCGATGCCACGTATAACAACGTGGTGGTAAATGCCGACGGATCCATTACCGACGGATCCATCACCTGGTCAGGCAGTGCGCCCACACGCCTGCTGACCTTTGCCGAGTATAATTTCATTCGTGCCGAAGCGGCGCTGACCCTGGGAGCACCCGGCGATGCGCAGGCATTCTTTGAAGCAGGCATCCGTGCATCGATGACCGATGCCGGGGTGGCTGCCGCGGCCATCGATGAATATCTTTCGCGCATGGGAACCCTGACAGGTACGCAGGAGCAAATGCTGGAACAGATCATCAACGAGAAATTCGTTGCCAACTTTGGTGTAGTGATGGAGAACTGGACCGACTGGAGAAGAACCGGTTATCCCGCCATCACCCGGGTTCCGTCTTCGATCGCGGCTTACGACGAAATACCCCGCTCGTTGGTGTATCCGTTGTCTGAAAGCAGCTCGAACCCCAACACACCGGCACGCACAGATATGCTCAGCCGGGTGTTCTGGGACACAAGACAATAACCTCAAATTCATAAGGCATGAGACTTGCTACCCTGTTGGCAGCAGCCACCGCACTTTGCAGTGCGGTGGCCACTGCCCAGTCGCCCGCGCCCGATAATACGGCGCAAGCCATGGTTGCCCTGCAGGCAGCCCGCGCAGACCAGTATCGTTTATTAGCTGATAAAACGGCCGACCAGCAGGCAGTGCTTGAGCGCATGCTCGACCTGGGCATGTGGTCTGCCGTAGACTCAACGCTATCGCATCGTGGAAAAGACGTCAGCAGCCAGTTGTTAAGGGCCGACCTGCTGATCCTGAACAACGACTTCTTCGCTGCTGCCAAACTGGTAGATGCAGCCCTGAAGCAATCGCCCACTACGGAAAAGGCCATACGCCTGCGCGCGTTTCTCGATATGCAGGCCTGGCGGCTGGAAGAAGCTGCCAACCGGTGCCGCACTTATCTCTCGAAAAAACCTTCGGAGAAAATGGCGGTGCTGTTGGGTAAAGTGTACCTCCTGCAAAAGAAATATCCACAGGCCATTGAAGTGGCAGACGGATTGCTGGCGAAGAACCCTTCACTGGCAGCCGCCTATCAACTGAAAGCCGATGTGTATTTCTGGGACCAGCAGCCTGCCAAAGCAGAAGCGCCTTTGCTGAAATCGCTGGAGCTCGATCCTTTTAACGCCGATGCACGCTTCTCTTACGGTTATGCCATCTGGCGCCGGGTAGATGCTACGCAATTGAACGCCATGGCGGCGCAATGGGAAGTGGCGCTCGCGGTGAACCCGCTCCATTTCCAAACACATTGGCATTGGGGCAACGGGCATACCAACCTGACCTATGCCGACTATGCCGAGCCGTCTGACGACCAGGTGCGCGACCGGCTGAAGATGGCTGACTCGCTTTTCCAGGCAGGAAAATTTGCGGCGGCCATTGCCAGGACAGTGGAGGTGGAGAAAGAATTTCCGGCTTCTGTAATTCCCCTGTTGCACCGCGGTTCTTTGTACTATGCAAACTTCGACGATCCCAATCTCGTAAGGCTGGATTCGGCTGAAAACATATTCAGAAGAATACTGGCACGCAAAAAGCATTATGGTCCTGCGCACAACGGGCTCTCTGCCGTTATCAAATCAAAACGCATTCCGTTCCTGGCTAATTATGCCGCAGTGACCAAACAATTGAAGAATCCCGCCATTACCGATATGGCATCGTTTGAAAGGGTTTTTCCCGACGTAGCGTATTATCCGGGTACCATTGCCAAAGGAATGGTATGGAACCAGATGTACACAGCGGTGGTGTATTTCCCTTTCCTCAGCAAAATGAACCGCCAGTTTCATGTGCCGCCGCTGCACATCGACCTGGCAACGACGATGAACAGCCCTTCTTTCCGTGCCTCCACCACTTTCGATAACCGCCAGTGGATGGATATCCGCGGGGTGGGCAGCGGCGCAGCCGCCATCGAATACGTGGAAAGGGGCGCTTACGGCGAAAGAAACGTGGTGCTGCACGAATATGTTCACCTCTTCCACGGATCGGTGCTTACCGACGAAGAGAACAGGGCTGTACGCGCGCACTATTACAAGGCGATGAAGGAGAACCGTACGCTCGACTATTATTCGCAGAACAATGAAAGCGAATACCTGGCGCAGACCTATCCCGCCTATTTCGAGCCCGTGAAAGTGCACCCGCTTGATTTCAAGTCGATGAACACTACCAACGACCTGAAAACAAAAGACCCGTCGATGTACGAGTTCCTCGACAAGATGGTCAAAAAGGAAAAAGCCTACCTGGCCGGCGACAAAAAAGCGATGGCCAGCAACTGGGCCCAGGTGTACCTGAACAACAGCCGCCCGCGTGGTGCAAATGTGGATGTGGAGAAATCAAAGAAATATCTCGACACCGCGCTGCAATACGATCCCGCCTATCTTCCCGCGATACTTGCCTATGCACAACTGTCTTCAGGCCAGAAGCAATTTGCAGATGCAGAGAGCTGGCTGAAAAAAGCACAGCAATTGAATGACCGCTACGCTCCTGTGTACACAGGCTGGGCGGCGCTGGCAGCGGCAAAAGTGGAAGCAGGTGCGCTTGACCAGCAACAGGGGCTGGTGGAGCAGGAGAACTGGCTGAACAAGGCAAAATCACTCGAAACGGATTACTCGGAGCAGGCGCGGATAAACGGGTTGCAGCGCGACCTCTACCAGCGTTATGCCCGGTACGAACAGGGTATTGCAGCAGCGGAAGAATATGCGCGCACCGGCGCCGATGTCTCCACCTATCTCCGCGACCGCAAAGACGATGCCCGCGCCTATGCAGCAGGTCTGCGTGCGGCCACCGGCGATCAGAACGCGCTGTCGCAATTGAAAGACCTGGTGATGAAGAAGCCCCAGAACTATGAGTTGCGAAAGCAGTACAGCGTGGCCCTGATCCAGCAAAAACAATACGCCGCAGCCGTATCGACCCTGCAGGAAGCGCAACGCATCCTGTCGGCCTCCCGTAACGGGCGGCCCGATTTCGACCTGCTGATTGCCGAAGCCGAACTTGCCCAGCAGCATAACAGCGAAGCACAAACGCTGCTGCAGCAATTGCCGGCGCAATCGCAACGGCTGAATGAAACCGACCGTTTGCGCCTGGTTCGCGTATTGGCGGCGGCGGGGCAGAAGGAGCAGGCGAAAACCATCTTCGGCAAAATGAAACAGGGCGGCCTGCCGGCTTATACCATCGACTATAACCAAACGGCCTCCACGATTCAGTAATATTTATCTATTCAAATACAACAACTCAACAGCAATGAAAAAGATCAGTTTTTTAGTAGTTCTGTCCGGACTGCTGGTAAGCCATGCTTTTGCACAGCGCGGACCTGCCGGCCCTCCGACTTCCGGTTCGCGGCCGGCCGATTCTACCCAGATGAAGCAGGCGCCCAGCGGCAAAGATGATATTACCCTGCCGGCTAATACAACGGTGGTTACCAAGCACGAACTGACGGTAAAAGGCGTGAAGTTTCCCTATACGGCCACTACGGGCACACAGCCGGTATGGAATGCCAACGGGAAAGTGACCGCTTCGCTGTTTTATGTTTTCTATGAGCGCGCTGACGTGAAAGACAAAGCCAACCGCCCGCTGATCATTTCTTTCAATGGTGGTCCCGGTACCGCCAGCGTTTGGATGAACATCGGCTTTACCGGTCCGCGTCGCCTGATGTGCGACGACGAGGGCTATCCCGTTCAGCCTTACGGCATCCGTGAGAACCCGTACTCGATTCTCGACGTGGCCGATATCGTTTTTATCGATCCCGTTAACACCGGCTTCTCCCGTATTCTCGACGACAAAACACCCACTTCTACTTTCTTCGGTGTTAACGCCGATATCAAGTACCTGTCTGAGTGGATCAGTGCCTTCCTCGGCCGTGTGAATCGCTGGGAATCGCCCAAATACCTGATCGGCGAAAGCTACGGTACAACCCGCGTATCCGGTTTGGCACAGGCCCTGCAGAGCACCCAGTGGGTGTACCTGAACGGCGTGATCCTGGTATCGCCGACCGACCTGGGCATCGACCGCAGCGGTCCGGTAAAGAATGCCTCTTTCCTGCCGTATTATTCGGCTACGGCCTGGCACCATAAAGCGCTGGCATCAGACCTGCAAAGCAAGGAGCTGGAGCAAATGCTGCCGGAGGTAGAGAAATTTACCGTAGAAGAATACGGTCCTGCGCTCACCATGGGCGGCATGCTTTCTCCTGAAAAGAGAGACCAGATCGCTACCAAGGTTGCCCGCTACAGCGGCATCGATAAAAAAGTGATTTTGCAGAACAACCTGTATATCTCCACTTCACTGTTCTGGAAAGAGCTGCTGCGCGACAAAGGATATACTGTTGGCCGTCTTGATTCCCGCTATCGCGGTATCGATCGCGCTGATGCAGGTATTCGTCCCGATTACAATTCAGAGCTCACTTCGTGGTTGCATTCATTCACACCGGCCATCAACACCTACCTGCGGAATGACCTGGGCTTCAAAACCGACCTGAAATATTATATGTTCGGACCGGTTCACCCCTGGGATAATACCAATAACCACACCGGCGACGACCTGAGCCTGGCCATGCATACCAACCCCAACCTGCAACTGCTGGTATTGTCGGGTTATTATGACGGCGCCTGCGATTATTTCAACGCCAAGTATAACATGTGGCAGATGAATGCCAGCGGCAAGCTGACCAACCGGATGCACTTCAGGGGATACCGCAGCGGGCACATGATGTACCTGCGTACGGAAGACCTGCGCGACAGCAATGAACACCTGCGCGAGTTCATCAAGAATTCGATTCCGGGTAAAAACGTTCCTGCTAAATATTAAGCGTTCCATCAATTGAAAGCCAGGGCTCCTCATTTTTAAAACAGAAATTATGCAACAGATCAGAAAATGGATTCTTATATGCATAGCCGTATTACAGTATTGGGTGGCGGGTGCACAGATAGCTGCGGCGCCGCCCCGGCACGAAGGCGAGGGGCCCTGGCAACAATTGATCATTCGCGGCGTAACGCTTATCAACGGTACCTTGTCGCCACCCGTTGGCCCCGTTGATATCGTTGTTACCGGCAACCGCATTACCGAGATCAGGAATGTAGGCGCTCCCGGTGAAATAGCGCCTGCCAATCGCCGCCCGGCCCTGGCGCCCGGCGGGAAAGAGCTCAATGCAGAAGGCATGTACCTGCTGCCGGGCTTTGTTGATACCCACGCGCATATCGGCGGCAACCAGGCCCCGAATGCCGAATATGTTTTCAAACTCTGGATGGCGCACGGCGTCACCACCATTCTTGACCCGGGTTCCATGAACGGACTGCAGTGGGTACTGGACCAAAAGCAAAAAAGCGACAAGAACGAGATCACTGCACCCCGTATCAAAGCGTACACCGTTTTCGGGCAGGGATCGAAAAAGGCGATCAGCACACCTGCGGAAGCGGTAGACTGGGTTCGTCAAAACGCCAAGGCAGGCGCCGATGGCATTAAATTTTTTGGCTCTGCACCCGAGATCATGGATGCAGCCATCAAGGAAAACAAAAAGCTGGGACTGCGTTCAAAAATGCACCACAGTCAAACCCAGGTAGGCCGCTGGAATGCGATGAACAGCGCACGCGCCGGTCTCACTTCACTGGAACACTGGTATGGATTGCCCGAAGCGCTCTTCAGCGATCGCACCGTACAGAACTACTCACTGAAATACAATTACAGTAATGAATTCGACCGCTTTTCAGAAGCCGGTCAGTTGTGGCGGCAGGCAGCAGCTCCTTATTCGGAGCACTGGAACAAAGTGATGAACGAAATGCTGTCGCTCGATTTTACCATGAGCCCCACGTTGGTCATCTATTCAGCCAACCGCGACCTGATGCGGGCGCGGCGGGCCGAATGGCATGAGCAATACACGCTTCCCTCGTTGTGGGAGTTCTTTTCACCCGCACCCGGCAAGCATGGCTCTTACTGGTTCTCGTGGGGTACCGAGCAGGAAATTGAATGGAAGGAAAACTACCGGTTGTGGATGACCTTCCTGAACGAATACAAGAATCGCGGAGGCCGCGTAACGGTAGGCACCGACGCCGGTTTCATCTATCAATTATATGGGTTTTCGTATGTATCGGAGCTCGAGTTGCTGCGCGAAGCCGGCTTCCACCCGCTGGAAGTGATCAAGGCGGCCACCCTCAACGGCGCCGAAGCGCTGGGAATGGACAAGGAGATCGGCACGGTAGAGCTGGGTGGCCGACTTCGTTATCATCGACCAAAACCCGCTGGAAAACTTCCAGCTTCTGTACGGCACCGGCGCCATCGCCCTGAATGCAGAGCACAAACCGGTACGGCTGGGCGGTGTTAAATACACCATCAAAGACGGCATCATTTACGATGCGAAAAAATTGCTGGCAGACGTGGAGAAAATGGTGGAAGACGAGAAAGCAAAAAAGAACTATAAGATCAAACAACCCGGACAATTAAAATAATAACAGTGAAAGACCAGCAGCACCCGGATGAGATGAAGAGAGAATTGGGCCTTTTGGATGCCACCATGCTGGTGGCGGGCTCCATGATCGGATCAGGCATTTTTATTGTCAGCGCCGATATCGTTCGACAGGTGGGGAGTGGCCTATGGTTGCTGCTGGTCTGGTTACTGACAGGCATCATCACCCTGTTCGCCGCCGTGAGCTATGGTGAGCTGTCTGCCATGTTCCCCAAAGCAGGCGGACAATACATCTACCTGCGCGAGTCTTACAACCGTTTTGTCGGGTTCCTGTACGGGTGGTCTTTTTTTACCGTTATTCAAACGGGCACCATCGCTGCCGTAGGTATTGCCTTCGCTAAGTTCGCCGCCTATCTTTTCCCCGCCGTCGGCGACCAGAACCTGCTGTTTTCAATCGGAAGCTTTCATTTCAACGCATCGCAGTTGCTGGCCATCATCACCATCATATTACTGACATGGATCAACAGCCGTGGCGTGCGGAATGGCAAAATCATACAAACCACGCTTACCACCATTAAGCTGCTGTCGCTTTTCGGGCTGATCGTCGCCGGCCTGCTTTCTTTCAGAGGTGAGGTATGGCAAGCCAACTGGAGCAGCCTTGGCGCAGCGCACTGGAACGACGGC
>JBDHYM010000158.1:0-7767 GCA_039811405.1 Flavihumibacter sp.
GGAACAGGCGTAACTGTTTGGCCGACCCAGCCTTCGGGTAATATGCGCACGCCGTTGCAAACACCATCGTTCAGGTACAGCAGGCCGAAGCGCGCCCAGTCGCGTGCCGTGGCAAAAGCATACGACGAACCGACAATAGTGCCGTTCGCATCGGGCTCGAGCACCATCGACCGGATACCGGCGGGGCGGAACAGCCGCTGCTGCGGAAACAGGTAATACTCTTTTTCCCCTACTGTTTGACGAACGATGCCTGCGATGATATTCGAATTGCCGCTTGAATAATAGAACTTCGATCCCGGTGCATCGCGCAAGGGGCGGGCGGCGGCAAACCCACCCATGTCGGCCGCCTTGTAGAGCATATTGGTGGCATCGGTGGGTTTCGTGTATTTCTCTTCAAAATCAAGGCCGCTCACCTGCTGCAAAAGGTCTTTCAGTGTTATTTTCTCACGGCCATCAGCAACCGAACGCCAGGCAGCCACCGGCGCCGGCGCCAGCGGGTCGAGCCTGCCGTCTTTCACCAGCAGCCCCGCCAGGGCGCCCGTTATGCTCTTGGCCATTGACCAGCCCAGCAAAGGCATGAAGGCCGTATAGCCGTCACCATAAACCTCGCCGACCAGTTGACCGCGATATACGACCAGCACAGCCCTGGTACGCACGGGGTGGGTAGTATCTTTTTCCTGGAAGGCTTTGCCGATAGCCGTGTTGAGGCGCTGCCGGTCTACGCCGGCAGGCAGTGTATCGGGCAGGCGGTCGCCTGCGGGCCACCAGTTGCTGTCGGCCGCAACAGGTACCGCAAAAGCCGGCAGCGGCTGTTTTCGGATATCCGTTTCCGTTACACCCGTCACCAGTGTGCAGCCAAACCCCGCGCGATAGATCGCTTTCCGGCGGGCGAGGCCGAAAACCGAGGCGGTCACTGAACTGTCGTTATCGTTGCGGGAAAGAGACGCCAGGCGCAATGGGCCGCTGCCCAACTCCTCCGCTTTTACCGAAGTAAGTGATCTGCCCGCCAGAAAGCTGCAACTGCAGGCCATCTTGGCGCTGTATCCTGAAATGATGGGCAGGGCCGTCCAGGCATACCGGACGGCCACTGCCAGCAGCAGCAATACCGGTAATATTAGAAGGCGAACGAGTACCGGCCTTGATTTCTTTTTCGACATGGTGTTAGTGTTTGGGATCGAGTACCCGGAGCCGGCGCTTCAAACGCGGTCCCGGCACAAATCTATGGGCAATATTAAAGCGATAATTACCCGTGCTGAAAATAGCCGGGTCGCTCCAGCCCAGGTTGCGTAGGGCCAGCCGGTTGGGTGTATTGGTGAACGAAACCATCCACCGGTCGCTGTTGTAGCCCGCTGCGCCCCTGAAAATAAAACCCGGGCTCAGGGTAAAACGGGTATGCGCCTCGTCGCCGGCTTGGGTTTCTGCCAGCCCCAGGTGCAGGTTCGCAGTAGCCGCCGCTGTTACAAAAAAATGACGGGCTACCACTAACGTATAGGCATAGCCGCCACCGGGACCGGCCTGCAGCCATTTTATGTTGTCGATGTTACGCTGTGAAAAATCATTTTCCTTTGCCCGCGGCACAAAACTGCTGTCGGCCCTTATTACCGCGCCGTGCAACTCCGCGCCATACAGCCAGGTACCTGCAGAGCGAAGCTGCCATTCGTTTTGCATAAACGGCGCTGCAAATGAAAAACGGTTGCCATTGGTCAGGCGGTAAACAGCCAGCCCGTACAGGTTCAGCCGGATATCAGGCCGCACATACCATTCGGCGGGCGCTACGCCGGGATAAGCTATGGCGTCGGTATAATATCCCCGGTAATTCTGTCCGTAAAAATCGATGACCCAACGCCGGCGATAAATATGTGCCTGCAGATCAAGGTATTTCGTACGGCCCTTCTCATCGTCGTTGTTCAGCACCGGCGCCCGGTAGGCCAGGTTGAGGGTAAACGACCGGTACGTAACACCGATGCCCGCATTGAAAGTGGTGTTGGGCAGGTACTTCAGCCGGTGACCCTCGCTTCGAAAATTGACGGTGGTATATTTCTGCGAGAAATAGAACCGGCCGGTCAATAACGAATCGTATAAACGGATATACGCCGTATCGGGTCTCACCCGCTGGCCCACCGCCGTCATGGAACCCGGCAACAGCAGGACCAGGAACAGCACCGGCATAAAAACGCTGGTTTGCTTCATACAATCAATACAAATATGCAGTAAATAAAAAATTGCGCCATGCTTATCTTTGCGCCATGCATTATGTTTCTGTTGAGGGACTGACCAAGAGTTATGGCACCAAACCTCTTTTCAAGAATATCTCTTTTCACATCGAGGAAGGTGACAAAATTGCCCTGGTAGCCCGGAACGGATCGGGTAAATCGACCCTGCTGAAGATTCTGGCAGGCAGGGAAGTGGCCGATGAAGGCAAATGCTGGGTACACAAAGACGTTACGGTGGCGCTGTTCGACCAGGAACCCGTGTTCCGCGACGACTGGTCGGTACTGGACAATATCTTCCACCACGAACACCCCACGCTCAACGCCATTAAGGCTTTTGAGCTGGCAGGCGAATCGGAGAACAGCGACATGATGAACGCTGCTATCGTACGGATGGATGAAACCGGCGGCTGGGATTTCGACGCCAAAGTGAAGCAAATATTGGGAAAGCTCAATATCCATCATCTAAGCCAACCGGTAGGAACATTGAGCGGCGGACAAAAAAAACGGGTGGCCCTGGCCCGCACGCTGATCGATATCGGCTTTGAGCACAAGCACAATCTGCTCATCATGGACGAGCCCACCAACCACCTCGACGTGGAAACCGTTGAATGGCTGGAACACTACCTGAACCAGGAAAAACTCACCCTGCTGCTGGTTACGCACGACCGGTACTTTCTGGACGATGTATGTGACGAGATCTGGGAGCTCGACGATGAAGGGCTTTATGTATATAAGGGCGACTATGAAAATTTCATGGAGAAAAAAGCAGCCCGGCAGGAGCAGCAAGCCGCTTCCGTTGATAAGGCGCGGAATCTTTACCGGAAGGAGCTGGAATGGATGCGAAAGCAACCCAGGGCCAGAACCACCAAATCAAAAAGCAGGATCGATCGTTTCCAGGGCGTGGAAGCAAAGGCAAAACAGCGGCTGGATGAACAGCAACTTGAGCTCCAGTTGAAAATGAGCCGGCTGGGCGGCAAAGTGATCGAACTGAAAAAGCTGTATAAGTCGTTCGGTGAAAAGCCTATTTTAAAAGGCTTCGACTATACGTTCAAAAAAGGAGAGCGCATCGGCGTGGTAGGAAAGAACGGTGTGGGCAAATCGACTTTTCTATCCATTCTGCAGGGCAGTGAAGCGCCCGACAGCGGCAAGGTGAATATCGGCGATACCGTTGTGTTTGGCTATTATTCGCAAACCGGCCTGCAATGGAAAGAAGACATGCGGGTGATCGAATATGTAAAAACGTTTGCGGAGAGCTTTCCGCTGGCGGGCGGGGGCAGCCTGAATGCGGCCCAGTTCCTGCAATTGTTTCTCTTCAACGCCGAGCAGCAATACAGCTATATCAGCCAGTTGAGCGGTGGCGAAAAGAAAAGACTGTTGCTCCTGACCATTCTTTTCCGGAACCCTAATTTCCTGATACTCGACGAGCCTACCAACGACCTCGACCTCCCTACCCTTTCGGTGCTCGAGAATTTTCTCTCCGAATTCCAGGGCTGTCTTTTGATCGTATCGCACGACCGGTATTTTATGGACAGGCTGGCGGACCATCTTTTTGTATTTGAGGGCGATGGAATGATCAGGGATTTCCCCGGCAATTATTCACAATACCGCGACTGGCTGAAAGAACAGGAGCCTGCCCCGGGCGTCAAAAGAGAGGAAGCCGCGGCAAAAACGGCAGCGTCGGCGCCCGAGGCCAGGAAGAAAATGTCGTTCAAGGAAAAACGGGAATTTGAACTGCTTGAAAAAGAGATTGCCGGCCTGGAAGAAGAAAAATCGGTACTGGCGGCCGAAATGAGCACGGGCAATACCGGTTATGAAAGAATGCAGGCCATTGCCGGACGGCTGACGGAAATCAGCAGCCAACTGGAGGAAAAGGAAATGCGCTGGCTGGAATTAAGCGAACTGGCGTGAAAAGCGAAATAACAAAGCGGTAGCTGTGCAAACGAGTCCGACTACCAGCCAGGTAAAACGAAAGCTGGTGGCATCTGCCAGTTGTGCCGATAAAAACGGACCGATGGTTTGTGCGGTTGACCATGCCATGGTAAACAGGGCCGCATATTCACCCCGGTTGTGGCTCCTGCTTCGTGCTATCCAGAAGCTATTCATAAAAGGCATAGCCAGTATTTCGCCGATGGTGATCAATACGGCCAGCGAAACAGCCATCCAGTACCTGACAGGGCCGATGGCAAGCACCAGGTAGTACAGGGCTACGATCATCACACCCCAGGAGATGATCTTTATCGGCTTGCCATACGCTTCCAGCTTATACACCAGGATCATTTCCACCAGCACGATAACAAGGCCATTTAAGGCCATCATAAAGCCGATGCCCGGCTCAGAGAAATTCATTTCCCTTTTGAAATAGACCGATACCGTGCTGAACAACTGGAAGAAGCAGCAGGAGAAGATCGTAACCAGCACAATGAAGTACAGGTAAACCTTGTCGCGGTAAACAGAGTCGCCGCGGGGTATTACACCGGCCGACGATTTTTTTTCCATCGCTACCGTCTTCCCGATGTTTCGCAAAAAAAGCCACATTAAAACGGCGGCAAGAAAGTTGGTAAATCCATCGACCCGGAAAAGCCAGGCATAGCTGAACTTGGCAATAACGCCGCCGGTAGCGCTGCCAACCGCCCATCCAAGGTTAACCGCGAGGCGGTTGAGCGAATAAGACCGCGTTCTGTTCTCAACGCTGCAATAGTAGGCAATCGCCGTGGAGTTGGCCGGGCGAAAAGCTTCATTCACCAGACTCAGCAGGAAGGTCACCAGGCTGATCGAATGAAGGCTATGCATGTGGCCCAACAGCCAGAACAGCACTGCGCCGCCCAATAAGGCAACGAGCTGTACCTTGTAAAAACCGATCTGGTCGGTGAGTTTACCACCGAGGTAGGCGCCGACAAAAGAGCCCGCGCCGAAGCACCCGTACACAAATCCTGCCTGCGACAGGGAGTAGCCCATGGCCGGACTGGTCATATACAGGCTCAGGAACGGCACCACCATCGTACCGCTGCGATTGATCAGCATGATCAGCGACAGCCAGGTTTCGCGCGATAAGCCGGCGTAGGCATTCTTGTAATGGGAAACAACAGAAAGCAACATGGCGGCACAAATATATCCTGTGCCGCCATGTTTATGACAGGGGGAATGATTTAGCTGCCAAATACTTTTTTCAGTATCTCGGTAGCGCGGGCGGCAGGGTCTTTCCGTATCTTCTTTTCTTCATCGGCCACATAATGGAAAATACCGTCCATCGCCCTACCGGTAACAAAGCCCGCCAGGTCGGAGTTGACCGGTTTCAGCGAAAATTTGTTATAGGTATCGAATACGTCTTTCCAGTACTTGGTAGCGCCGGTTTTTTGAAGGGCTTGTTCAATGACCGGGCGGAAAGACGCCGTCAGTTGCGAAGTGGTGGTTTTGCGGAGGTAACCGGTGGCGGCCGTATCGGTTCCGCGTAGAATGCCCAGCGCATCCTGCACGCTCATCGATTTTACCGCATTCACGAAAATGGGCGCTGCCGATTTGGACGCTTCTTCAGCGGCCCGGTTCATGCTCAAAATCGCATCGTCGACCAGCTTCCCCATACCGATGGCCCGCAGTTTCGATTCTACTTTCTGCGCTTCTTCGGGCATCAGCACTTTAACGGCGGCATCTTTGAAAAAGCCGTCGGTCATTGACAGCTTATCGGCGCTTTTCTGTGCGCCGAGCGTAAGCGCTTCTTTAAGACCGGCAATGATCTCGTCGGATGACAAGCCTGTGCCCTGGCCGGATGCACCGCCCAGTATATCGCCCGCTTTTTTAAGAATGGAACCGCCATTGTTCTGCGCGGTACAACCTGAGGCCAGCACGCTGCAAATGCCCAGGGTAAAAAATAGTTTTCGCATAGGTAGTTGCTTTTTAGGTAAACGACCGGGCGCAAAATAATAGTATTCCAGCGCCTAAAACCGGTTAATAACCCAGTATTTATGTTAATTTCGTGCCCTAAAATTAGATTCTATGATGAAACCATTGATGGCTGGCGCCGGTTTGTTGCTGCTCGCCGCAAGTCTCCCGGCGCAGACCTCTTCCAAATCGAGGCAAGCGCCGGTCAAGACAAAGCCTTCGATCGCCCCCTTGCTGAAAAACGCGAACGATTCGGTGAGCTATGCCATTGGTATGAGCCTGGCCAGCTTTTATAAAGAACAGGGAATTACTTCCGTAAATACAAATTGTGTAAGCGCCGCGCTGAACGATGCCATGAAAGGCCGCCCTACCTTAATGAGTGAAGAACAAATGAATATGAGTATTTCAAATTACCTGCAACAATTAAAGAAAGAAAAATCGGCCGCCGCCAGAGAAGCCGGCCGGCAATTTCTCGCTGCCAACAAAACGAAACCCGGTGTAGTGGAATTACCCAGCGGGTTGCAATACCTGGTGGAGAAAATGGGCGACGGCCCCAAACCTGCATTAACCGATAAGGTAAAATGCCATTACCACGGAACGCTGATCAACGGCGTTGTTTTCGACAGTTCGGTGGATCGTGGCCAGCCCATCGATTTTCCCGTGAACGGTGTTATCAAAGGCTGGGTGGAAGCCCTTCAACTGATGCCGGTAGGCAGTAAGTGGAAACTTTTCATTCCCGCCGATCTCGCCTATGGCGATAACCAGGCTGGTGCTCAAATTGCACCCGGCTCAACGCTGATCTTCGACGTGGAACTGCTGGAAATTGTGAAGTAGGTTTGAGGTTTGAAGTTTGAGGTTTGAAGTGGCTACCGCATGTGTAGTAAACAAATAAAAAAGGCGATTTACACAAAATGTAAGTCGCCTTTTCGTTGAATATGTTCGCTGCGCGGCAGCAACTTCAAACCTCAAACTTCAAACCTCAAACCTGTATTCATTTAATTGTCAGCTTCACCTCGTCAGTTCCGCTGCTTCCTTTTTCGTCGGTGACTACCAGGCGAAAAACGTATTCGCCGGCGGTGGCGCCTTCAATCGCGGAAATGGCGGCATAAGGATTGGAAATGGTCACCGGTTTGCCCGCTACCTGCGTCCACCGGTACCTTGATATAAGTCCGTCGGGCTCCACGCTGGCCGTGCCATCCAATTGTGCAAAATCTGTAGCGGAAATGGTCAGGTCCTGGCCTGCATGGGCAATGGGAGGAAGATTTTTCTCGGTCTTTTTCGCGGGATCCGGCTGAAAAGCCAACGATGATGCAAGTGAAAGACCAACTATGAGCGCTTTCATATAGGGGGGATTTATTCCTCTTAAAACGTCCTTTGCGCTGAAATATTATTCAATATGGCTTTAAATGCGAAATCGGCTGATAATCAGCCGATTTCGCAAAAAACTCACTCTTATATTCAGACATTGTGCAGTCAATATCCGGCATGCACATGCAGGGATTTATGCATTATACATAAGCGTATAATATTCGTGCGCCATCCGGTTGCTTTCAAACTGGTACCGCACATCGCGCATGCCGTTTTTCACGACCTGTCGCCAGGTGGCGCGGTTTTCATAATAAAGCGGCAGGATCTGGTTTTGTAATATCTCGTACAGTTGATTCAGGTCGTATTCGTC
>JBDHYM010000159.1:0-7712 GCA_039811405.1 Flavihumibacter sp.
ATCATCGTTTCCTTTGCCTTCCAGTACCTCGATTCGCCCAAAGAGAAAATGCTGCGCCTGCAGTATGAGAAAGCGACGGACAATTACGAGCTCATCTCCGACCAGGTCACCAAGCTGCGCCGGCAGGTAGCTGCGCTCGAAAAGCGCGACAACGAGATCTACCGGTCTATTTTCGAAGCCAGTCCCATTCCCGACAGCGCACGGATCAAGGAGATGGAAAAGATCAAGGAGTTCCAGTTGGTGCAGGCGATGGATGCCGGCGACCTGTATGCCGACATCGTTAAAACCGTCAGCACCCTGGCCAAGCAGATCGCCTTCCAGAACAAATCGTACGACGACATACAGGGCTTTATCCGGAATAAGGAAGTGCTGCTGGCCTGCACACCGGCCATTCAACCGGTGAGCAACAAAGACCTGAACCGGATCGCCTCGGGTTTCGGTTACCGGATTGACCCGGTATATAAAACCGTAAAGATGCACCAGGGGCTCGATTTCGCCGCGCCGCAGGGTACACCCATCTACGCCACCGCCAACGGCACCGTGAAACTGGCGGGTAATACTGGCAACGGATATGGCAACCATGTAGTGATCAATCACGGGTATGGCTATGAGACGCTCTACGGCCATATGTTCAAGGTGAAAGCGGCGGCCGGCCAACGCATCAAGCGTGGTGAAATCATTGGTTATGTGGGAAGTACAGGTAAATCGACCGGTCCGCACCTGCACTATGAAGTGCATAAGAACGCCAAACGGATCGACCCTGCCTATTTCTTCTTCAACGATCTTAGTCCCGAGCAATACGACCGGCTGTTGAAAATGGCAGCCGCCAGTAACCAAAGCTTTGATTAGTTTGAGGTTTGAAGTTTGAAGTTTGAGGCGCTGCCGCGGCTTGAACAAACCATATAAAAGGGTACTTATCCCTATTGTAAATACCTATCTGTCAAGCAAGTTGGATCTGCGGCAGCACCTCAAACTTCAAACCTCAAACCCCAAACTTTTTTTTACTTTGTAGTGTGAAAAAGCCCTTTCAACAAATAGCGATGGATTTCGCTGCACCTTCTGATCCCGAAGCGGGTTCGGCAGAAGAGGCGGCGCATGGAATGGTGACGCATGCGCCGGAAGCTTCCACGCCTGTATCCGATGACGAAGGTGTTACAGAAGACGCTGCGGGCTACGCGGAAGTGAGGGCAGAAGAGCCGGCAGCAGAGGTTCCTGAAGCCCATAACGAGCCAGCGGCTTCCGATAATGATGAGGCGCCGGTTGCTGGCAGCGGGCCGTCTCCCGAAAAAACAAAAACGCCGCGCTTCAGCCGGAAAACCGACGAGGCCACCACCATCACCATTCGTAAAAAGCCGGGCAGAAAGGAAAAAGAAAAAGCCTGGAAATCGGATACGCAACCGAAACGGGGACGAAAATCGTTAAAGGAAATTGCGGCCGAGGCCGACCTGATCGAGATCCCCGGCGATGAGGCGCTGTTCAGCAAACAATACTACAGCATCGGCGACGTCGGCAATATGTTCCGTATGAATCCGACCCTGATCCGTACCTGGAGCAATGAATTTGAGCACCTGCTGCAGCCGAAGAAAAACAAGAAAGGCGACCGCTATTTCCGGCCGCAGGACGTAAAGACACTGCATCTCATTTACCACCTCATCCGCGTTCGGAAATTCACCCTGGAGGGCGCCAAAGAGCACCTCAAAATGCAGAAGAAAAAAACCGAAAACCAGTTTGCGGTCATACAATCACTCAACGGCTTCAGGGCATTCCTGCTGGAGCTAAAGCAGAATTTATAGGCGAGGTTCCTTCTCTAAGCCGGCTGCTGCCGAACCAGCACTTCTTTGGTTTCACCTGCCAGGTCGATGTGCATATCATCGAGCAATCGCAACACAGCCAGGTTTATTTTTTGTTTCAGCAGGTTGAACTCGGCCACAGGAATGGTAGCGGTATAATATTCAATACTAACCAGGAAAGCAGTCGATGTTATATCGGCGAGAAAAGCCGAATAGCTGGTGATGACGGGCTCGGACAAAATCGATTTAATACCCGCAATGGCCTTATCGATGCCATCGGGCGGCGTTTGGAGCGACAACTCCAGCTTCAGGTCAGCACGACGCATAGAGCGCAGGGTCAGGTTATCCATGATGCTGTCCACCATCTGCTTGTTGGGTACGGTCACATAGGTTTTCTGTTCCGTGCGTATGCGTGTGCTGCGCAGCCCGATGCGCTCCACCGTACCGGTAATGCTTTGCACTTTTACCAGGTCGCCCACCTGAAAGGGCTTGTCGAAGAAGATGATAAACGAAGCGATCAGGTTCTCCAGGCTTTCCCGCGCAGCAAGGGCCAGGGCGCCGGCAACGATACTCAAACCGGCGAGGTAGGTCGTAATATCTTTGTTGAAAGAAAACCGGATGACCAGCAGAATGCCGATCACCACCAGGATCGCTTTGAAGAAATCCTTGAAGAAAACGATCATCTGGTTATCGCTTACATCAGCCGTAAGGTTTGCCCGCCGCTCCAGTAACAGGGCGATAAAATCGAAGATGCGGCGCAGCAGCCGGATGAACACAATCACAAAAATGGCTTTCGCAATACTGTCCACAATCTGGCGTACGCTCACATGGTACAGATCAAAGTCGAGCAGCTTCGGAAAGGTCAGCTTGTCGAGCGCCAGCAGCGTAATGGTAATAATGAGAAAGAATTGCATGGGCTGCAGCAGCAGCTCCACGAACGATTTCTGGTCAATCTTCCACGACCGGTGCTTAATGATCTTGAATAAAAGCCGCGACACCAGGCGGCTGATGTATTTCTTGAAACCGAAAGTCGCTATGATCACCGCCGCGCAGACCAGCCAGGCCATTACGGTATTGTCCAATATCACGTATTGTAAAATCTCTCTCATTCTTTAACGTCCGCTTTGCTCGAATAAACAAATAATACACCGTTCCGAAGGCAATATATCTTATCGATCGTTACCTGCAATTTCTGAATGGGCTGCCAGTTGGCCGGCAATGACTGCTCTTCCAGCCGCAGGGAGCCGGGCGCATAGCTTTCGAGCAGGTGGCCTTTCCGGCCAATTACCCGGTTACCGATCACCTGCATGTCCTGCCAGCCCAGCAGGGCCACGCGGTTGCGCACCGTGCCGAAATAATCCAATACAAACAATCCTTTCGCAGGATCGTACAGGTACACCAACCGATCGGCATCGGCGATCTGTACCGGCGTGGGCGGATCGTCGAACAACAGCCGGAAATCGGTGGTTTCGCTTACCACGGTTCCGTTGTCATCAAGCCGCTTCAGCCGGCCCGCCAACTCGTCATAGATCCATACGCCGTTATCGAACGATTGCGCCACGGCCTGCGATTGCATGATCTCACGGCGGCGCACATCGATGGTATTGCGGCTGTTCAAAAACCGGTCGAGCACCACGATGGTGCCGAAATCGCGGTAATACAACAATACTTTCAACGGGTTGGCAACATCGATCGAATAGAGCTTGCCGAAGCGCTTCACGTCGTTGAAAACCGCGATGGAGTCGCCCTTCGGACCAATCTTCTTCAGCTCGCCCGATTCATTCACCAGGAAGATATTGCCTAGGTTGTCGACAGCGAAATCAGTGAGGTTCCTGCCGAAGCTGCCCAGCAGGGGCAGGCTGTCGGTTTGCGCGCCCGAGGCCAGGGCTGCCAGCAACGCGATCGTCAGCAGGCCCGCCTTCATTCGGAATAATATTTTAAGTGCATGGTTTCACCGTCGAACTCACCGTAGCTGTTGTATTTTATCCAGTCGCCCAGGTTGATATAACGGCTGTGCTGCGGCAGGGCAAAGTCGATGGGCAAATGCCGGTGACCGAAAATGAAATAATCGTAGTGCCGGGTCTGCAACACTTCCTTGCAGTAGCTGATCAGCCATTCATTTTCTTCGCCGAGAAATTTTTCGTCGGTGTGCCCGGTCATGGCGCGGCTGCGCCGGCTGAAATAGTTGGCCAGCCCGATGCCCCAGTCCGGGTGCAATTTGCCGAACAGCCACTGGCAGAACCTGTTGCGGAATATCTTCTTGATGAACTTATACCCGTGATCGCCGGGGCCCAGGCCATCGCCATGCCCTATCAAGAACTGTTTGCCGTTAAATACAAATTCTTTCGGCTCGAAGTACACCGGCACGTTCAGTTCTTTTTCGAAATAGCCGTCCATCCACATGTCGTGGTTGCCTACAAAAAAATGCACGGGAATACCGCGGTCGGTCAGCGCGGCTATTTTTCCCAGAATGCGTACATAACCTTTGGGCACCACGGTTTTATATTCGTACCAGAAGTCGAAGAGGTCGCCCACAATAAAAATGACGGCCGCATCGTGCTGCGCTTTGTCGAGAAAGCGGACCATGTTTTTTTCGCGCAGCAGGCTGGCGTCGAAACCGGGTGTTCCGAGATGGGAATCAGAAATGAAATATATTTTTTTTCCCGGCTCCAGTTGCATGGCCGCAAAGATAGTTCTAGCTGTTCACCAAAAAGCAATACACTTCTTTCGGGCCGTGTACGCCTACCACCAGTGTTTTTTCAATATCGGCCGTACGGCTGGGGCCGGTGGCGAAGCTGACCAGCGAAGGAATTTTGTCGCCGTATTTGTCTTTGATGTATTTGAGCCCGTCGCGCACGTCATACACTACTTGACCGGCGCTGGCGATGCAGATATGCACGGGCGCATATACACTGGTAGTGCGGCCGCTTTCCTGCCCCGCGCTGAGCACCATGGTACCTGTGCGGGCGATCAGGCATTCACAACCGGTTACCGACGCATCGCAGGCTTTAAGGGTGTCCATACCGCTATCAGGCGCCAGGGCCGGGATACCCATGGCCGTGAGCTGTTCGCGAATCTTACGGTCGCGCACATAAATGCTTTCCCATTTGCGTTCGGCGATCAATGCCTTTAGCTGCGCGGCCAGCTCTTTTTCGTCGAGGCAAAAGGCGAATTTCCCTTGCAGGGCGCTAAACGCTTCGGCAAAAACCAGGGCCAGGTCTTCGTCCGACTGAACGAATACCGGCTGGCTGCCTTCACTGTTTGAAAAAGGAAGAGGCGTTGATTCGCTCAACGCCTTCCTGATTTTCTTTAATATATTCTCTTTGGAAGGAGACACACGCATGTATTAAGCAATAACAGGTTTATCTTCCACATCGAGGGTCTTCTTTTCTTCAAAGGGGCGTTTTCCGATCAGTTGCTCCACGTCGCTCTGGAACAGCACTTCTTTTTCCAGCAACTGCTCTGCCAGCAGGCCCACCTCGTTGCGCTTCGCCAGCAGCAGGTCTTTGGTGCGGTCATAAGCGGCATCGATCAGCTTGCGCACTTCGTCGTCGATCATGCGCGCGGTTTCTTCCGAATAAGGCTTGGTGAACGAATTTTCCTGCTGGGGATCATAAAAGCTGATATTGCCCACTTTATCGTTCATACCATATACGGTCACCATACTGTAGGCCATCTTGGTGATCTGTTGCAGGTCGTTCTGCGCGCCCGTCGAAATCTTGCCGAAGAAAATTTCTTCCGCAGCGCGGCCGCCCAGGGTCATGCAGATCTGGTCCATCAACTGGTCGGTATTATAGAGGTATTGTTCTTTCGGCGTGTATTGGGCATACCCGAGGGCTGCCGTACCGCGCGGCACAATGGTCACTTTCAGCAGCGGGTAGGCATGTTCGAGATACCATCCGCAGATAGCGTGACCGGCTTCGTGGTAAGCGATGATCTTTTTCTCGTCGGGCGAGATGATCTTGTTCTTCTTCTCCAGGCCGCCGATCACCCGGTCCACCGCATCCTGGAAGTCGGTCATATCAACCGCTTCCTTTCCTTTGCGGGCAGCGATCAGGGCCGCTTCGTTACATACGTTGGCGATATCGGCGCCGGCAAAACCGGGCGTCTGTTCGGCCAGTTTATGGATATCCACCTGTTCCGACACCTTGATCGGTTTGAGGTGCACTTTGAAAATGGCTTCGCGGCCTTTTACATCGGGTTTATCGATGCCGATCTGGCGGTCGAAACGGCCGGGGCGCAGCAGGGCGCTGTCGAGTACATCGGGACGGTTGGTGGCCGCCAGCACGATGATGCCGCTTTCGCCGCTGAAACCATCCATCTCCACCAGCAACTGGTTGAGGGTGCTTTCGCGCTCGTCGTTGCTCATGATGGCATTCTTACCACGGGCGCGGCCGATGGCATCGATCTCATCGATAAAGATGATGCAGGGTGCTTTTTCACGGGCCTGCTTGAACAGGTCGCGTACGCGGCTGGCGCCTACGCCTACGAACATTTCCACGAAATCACTGCCGCTGAGGCTGAAGAAAGGCACCTGTGCTTCGCCGGCCATGGCCTTGGCGAGCAGGGTCTTGCCGGTACCCGGCGGACCCACCAGCAGAGCGCCTTTGGGGATCTTGCCCCCCAGGTTGGTATATTTTTTCGGGTTCTTAAGAAAGTCCACGATCTCCATCACCTCCACCTTGGCTTCATCGAGACCAGCCACATCGTTGAAGGTGATGTTTACACGGGTACCCTTATCGAACAACTGGGCCTTCGATTTGCCGATGTTGAAAATACCACCGGGTCCGGCGCCACCACCGGCGCCACCACCCATCTTACGCATCAGCAGCACCCAAATGAGTACGATGATGAAGATCGGCAGCACGAACTGAAAGATCGGCGCCAGCCAGTCGCCCTCGGTTTCATCGATGCGCGGCACTTCTTTAACCGCGGGGTTCTTGGTATAGAAATCGCGCAGGTCGTCGGTGAATATTTCGGGTTTGGCGATGGTAAATTCAAACTGCGGGCCTTTGTCGGTGGCCGCATTGAAGCCTTTGGGGAGTTTATTCTGGTAATACTCTTTTTTGAGGGCTTCGGGTTTGATGAAAACGCGCACCAGGTTCTTGTTGCTGATCAGCACGATCTTCTCCACATCGCCATTGCTCAGCATTTCAGTTTTGAATTCGTCGAAATTGATGCGTCGGGCGTCGGGGGCAAACCCGCTGTAAAGGTTAAACCCGAGCAGGATCACTGCCAGGGCACCCCAGATCCAATAGATATTGAACCGCGGTCCTTTCCGGGGATCATTGCCGTTTCCATCGGGTCTCGTTCTCATCCGGTTTACTCCGCCGGGTTTGTAATCTTCCTGTGACATAATTAATTTAAGCTATAAAGGATACTAATGCTTCCGGGCACTGGTTTGTTCAGTAAACGTAAAAATCTCAGCCATTGTATTCGGTCATGGGTGCGTCGCTCCACATTTCTTCCAGGCGATAGAACTTCCTGGTTTCGGGCAGCATGACGTGAACCACTACGTTTACATAGTCGATCAGTATCCACTGGGCGGCCTGCTGTCCCTCGTGCCGGTACGGCATCTCTTCCAGCTCGTGTTTGAGCTCGTACTCTACCGCATCGGCAATGGCCTTCACCTGGGTGGTTGATCCGCCTTCGCAAATGATGAAAAAATCAGCAACTGCTTCGTGTATTTTCCGGAGATCGAGGGCTACTATGCGTTCTCCCTTTTTCTCCTGGATCGCTTTTATAATGGATTTGAGGATTTTGGCATTCTTTGTTAACCGGGTTACGCCGCTTCGCGGACGGTTGGCTAATACTGACAGTGGTTCCAATAATCTTTCTTTTGATGATAAGATAGGGAAAATACTAGATTCGCCCTGTTCAAAAATAACAATCTTTTACCCAACCACATGGCCTCTTTGACGA
>JBDHYM010000160.1:0-7698 GCA_039811405.1 Flavihumibacter sp.
ACCCCGCTGGTTCGGCTCAACAAAATTACAAAAGCCCTGCCGGCCACTGTATTGGCTAAAGTGGATTATTTCAATCCGGGCCATTCCATCAAAGACAGAATGGCCCTGAAAATGATCGAGGTTGCCGAACAGGAAGGAAAGCTCAAACCGGGTGGAACCATTATCGAATGCACCAGCGGCAATACGGGTATGGGCCTGGCACTGGCGGCGGTAGTGAAGGGGTACAAGTGTATTTTCACCACTACCGACAAGCAGAGCAAGGAGAAAATGGATATACTGAAAGCGGTCGGCGCCGAAGTGATTGTTTGCCCCACGAACGTAGAGCCCGATGATCCCCGCTCTTATTATTCCGTTGCCCGTCGCCTGGCGCGCGAGATACCACATTCGTTCCACTGCAACCAGTACGACAACCTCGCCAACCGGCTGGCGCATTATGAAACCACGGGGCCGGAAATCTGGCAGCAAACCGATGGAAAGGTCACACACCTGGTTTGCACGGCAGGCACCGGCGGAACAGTTACAGGTACCGCGCAATACCTGAAAGAAAAGAACCCGGCCATACAGGTATGGGCCATCGATGTGTTTGGGTCGCTGCTGACCAAATATTTCCGCACCGGCGAAATCGACATGAACGAAGTGCATCCATATATCTCAGAAGGGTTTGGCGAAGACTTTGTGCCCGCCAATTACGATATGTCGGTGATCGATCATTTTGAGCAGGTAACAGATAAAGACGGCGCCATCATGGCCCGTAAGCTTGCCCGCGAAGAAGGCCTGTTCTGCGGTTACAGCGCCGGAAGCTGCCTGCAGGGACTTATGCAACTGGGCAGCCGGCTGAAGAAAGACGACCTGGCGGTTTGCATTCTGCACGACCATGGCAGCCGCTATGTAGCGAAGGTATATAACGACCAATGGATGATAGAACGCGGGTTCCTCGATGTGAAGACCTTTAAGGACATTGTCAGCGCCCGCGGACCGGTCAAAAAGCTGGTGAGTTTATCGCCCGACCAGACCGTTGCGGACGCGGTAGCGCTGATGCGGAAATACGATATCGAGCATATCCCCGTGATCGATCACGACCAGGTAACAGGCGCCATCAGCGAAAGCGGGCTCTTCCAGAAAATCTTCACTGATGCCGGTATCAAACAGGCAACGGTGGCCGCTGTAATGGAGCCGCCTTTCCCGGTGGTGGACTTTTTTACCGCTGTAGAGAAGCTCAGTACGCTCATCAACCGCGAAAACGGCGCCGTCATCAGCCGTGATGAAGCGGGGAATTACCAGATCGTCACCAAATACGATGTGCTCCAGGCGCTGGGCAAATAGCGCTGCCCGAATCGCTGCAACCCGGTACCATGCTGCATTACACGTAGTTTCAGCAGGAATTGCGGCGCGTGCATATCGTATAATTACGATACCTGTTTTCGTAAACAAACGATCATCAATAACCGAAATAATACGGTTATCGCTGTAAAAACCGAACTGTTAAAATCAGGCAAAAGCGCTATTTTCTACCTTTCAGACGCCCTGTATATTTGTATCGAAGTTGATTGATCAGTTGATCAATATCCAAGCATCCTGATAAAAGCCAAATGATTTCAGCACCTAAAATCCAGTAGATCCAATTCCTTCGAAGAGACCAAAAGTAAAAAATCCAGTATCAGTCAACTTCTTGTTTTAAATTCCAGATCCTGAAGAAAAACCAAAAATCCAGAACCGAAAAACCATTACCAGCATCCTTAGAAAGACCGTAGAAAATGAACCCGGCACCGAGCAAGTCCAAGTCCAGTAACCAGTCCAAACCGTTTTTAAAAAAGTGGCCGGGTTCAAAAATCCAATGTCTATTGATGACCGACCAAGTCCTTAAAACCACTTAACGAATCCGGGCCCCTCCTGTTTTACAGTAACCTGTAAGGCAGGGGGCCGAAGTGGTCTCCTCCTGTTTTACTCCTCTCCCGCTGTTCCGCCTGGCCCTTTTTCGTTGCCGGGTGGCATTATCCGTTATTTGTATAACCGTTATTTCGCCGGTTTTCCGATATTGGATCAACTTTACCATATTGGAATTCACCCTTCCTCCCGAATCTGCCGACAGTGGCAAGCCATCGCGCAAAAAACCGATGTTCCCGGTCAATGACCGGCTGCGCGGTTTCCTGAAGCTGCATGGCCGCGAGGTAAAACTGCCCGTCGCCTACCGCGACCTGCTCCATTTCACCTATTCGTTCCCCGTAAAAAACAAAGAAGGCCAGTCTACACACTGGGAATCGGTCGCCTACGACAGCCGCGAATGGGAGTATCTGCGCGATGGCCTGATACATATCTACGCCATTCTCAAAACGGAGGGCGACATGAGCTTCAGCAGCCACCTCGACGTGGCGCGGGTCGATTATTGCCCCTTTGGCAATTCCCGCCCTTTCCGCATCAGGATCGTCAACAAATACAACGACAACTACGATCACTATTACATTAAGGTGGCCGATGCATCGCGCATCTACGGGCTTGAGCTGGAAGACATGCTTTCGCCCAACCGCATCACTTATTTCACCCACCAGCACACCCTGGTAGAAGAGCATATACCGGGCATACCGGGCGACATCTATATACAACAGCACCTCGACCGCGCTGAAACCAACAAGATCCGGCTCGCGAAAGAATTTGTAAAATTCAACGAACGCTGCTTCGTACGCCTGCTGGGCGATATGCGCAGCTATAATTTCGTGGTGGATATCACCCCCGACATAGAAGATTACCAATACCGCATCCGGGCCATCGACTTCGACCAGCAGAGCTATGAAGGGCGACGGAACCTGTACCTTCCCCAGTTCTTCAAAGAAAATAACCGGCTGGTCGAAAACGCGCTGCGTTATTTAAATGAAGAGTCGATCCGCCAGTACCAGAGCGAAGAACGGACGATGATGACCTTTCGCCTCGTATCGGCCCGGTACCGCATCAAAGACCTGCTCGATATCATGGTGAAAGACCATGTATCGACCCAGGAAAAGGTCACGCAACTGAAGCAGGAGCTGAGCGATTTTCACCACGGCAATCCAAACCTGCTGAAAGCCCAGAATATGGGCCAGTTGGTAAAAGAACACCTCAAGGTATGCCTGCGCAAGAACCTGCTGCTGGTACCCCGTTTCGGACAGCGGAACCGCGATTAAATTTTCACCCCGCTTTCCACCCGTCGGGTCGCACCCGTCGGGTAGTACCCGACGGGTGGAAAGCACTCCGGCCAATTGCCGGGGATGGCGTATATTAGCGACTCTTTAGCATTTCAACCTATAACGAACATGAAAAAATACAGCGCCGGCGTCCTTTTCGGAAATGAACTGGAAGCCTTGTACAATGATGCCAAGTCGAATAATTTCGCCCTGCCCGCGGTCAATACCATCGGCACCGATTCTATCAATGCCGTGCTCGAAACAGCCGCCAAGGTGAATTCACCCGTTATCATCCAGTTTTCGAACGGGGGGGCTCAGTTCATTGCCGGCAAGGGAATGCCCAATGATAAGCTCCAGGCAAATATCTCAGGTGCTATTTCGGGCGCCCTTCATGTACACAATGTAGCCAAATACTACGGCGTGCCCGTGGTGCTGCATACCGACCACGCCGCCCACAAATGGTTGCCCTGGATCAGTGCCCTGATCGATGCCGGCGAACAATACAAAAAGGAAAAAGGCGTGCCTCTTTTCAGCTCACATATGCTCGACCTGTCGGAAGAGCCTATCGAAGAAAATATCCAGACATCGGTGGAGTTTTTCAAACGGATGGCGCCCCTCGGCATGAGCATCGAGATTGAGCTCGGGGTTACCGGCGGCGAAGAAGACGGCGTGGACAACAGCGGCGTCGAGAACGACAAGCTCTATACCCAGCCGCAGCACGTGGCTTATGCGTACGAAGAGCTGAGCAAGGTAGGTAAGCTCTTCACGGTGGCGGCCGCTTTCGGCAACGTGCACGGTGTTTACAGCCCGGGGAATGTTGAGCTGCGCCCGGAGATTTTACGCAACAGCCAGGCCTATGTGCAGGAGCATTTCAAAACAGCCGACAAGCCCGTTTATTTCGTATTCCACGGAGGCAGCGGCTCACCCAAAAACCAGATCCACGAAACCCTCGGTTACGGTGTTATCAAAATGAATATCGACACCGACATGCAATGGGCGTTCTGGGAAGGTGTGCTCGGCTATTACAAGAAAAACGAAGCCTACCTGCAAGGCCAGTTGGGCAACCCCGAGGGCAAAGACAAACCCAATAAAAAATACTACGATCCCCGCGCCTGGTTGCGCAAAGGACAGGATACGTTTGTGCAGCGCCTGGAAGAAGCGTTCACCGACCTGAACTGCATCAACCGGAACGCATAAAGTAAGCAAACAGTCAATATCACGTCTCAGTTGCTAGAACCCTTTCTTCCCGGTTTCTTTTTCGGGCATCAGAACGGCGCTGAAAACATTCTTGCCGTCGAACAGCTTCCGGGCGGCAAGGGTGAGATCGGCCGGTGTCAGTTTTTGCACGAGCGATTCGTAGTTAAGCAGGTAGCGGGGGTCGGCGCCGCCGCTGCGGATCGATTGTAAATGGTCGAGCCAGAAGCCGTTTTCCTGAATGCCGGTTTTGTACTGTTCCAGCCATTGCTTTTTCACCTTGTCCAGGTATTTCTGCCCCGGGCCTTTGCTGCTTATCAGCGCTATTTCGGCCTTCGCCGCTTTCAGCAGGGTATCCACCTTCTCGGGGCCGCAGGGCAATTGCAGCACGAAACTGTAGTTTGGATAAGGATATTTTTCCAGCTCACCATAAATGCCGCCGCCGTAAATACCCTGTATTTTCTCTCTTAGTTCTTCAATGATCCGGATATTCAATACTTCCGTCACCGCCTGCGCTTTCAGCGCCAGGTCTTCACTGTAGGGAATTTCACCGGAATAAAAATTCAGGATGAGGCTCTTTGCTTCCTTGCCCTTATTGACCACCAGGGACTTTACGCCGGTAACGGGTCGCACTTTGTTGTCGATCCGCTCGAATTGCTTACCCGATGAAGGCAGGCTTGCCAGGTAGGTCTCAATCAACGGGATAATACTATCTGTTTTGAAGCTTCCCACAAAAACATAATGCATACCGCTGGCATCGCCGATGCGTTCTTTATAGATCGACAGCGCCCTCTCCAGGTCAATTTGATCGAAATAAGCGGCTTTGGGCACCGCGATGGGCGCCAGCTGATTGTTGTTGAACATCACCTGGTAAAGCGTGTCAACAAACGCCGCCTGGGGGTTGGAGGCGATGCCGGCTACCTGGGTTTTGTTGCGGGTTACGAACGACTGAAACAGCGCCGTGTCTTTTCTTGGCGCCGTTACCTGCAGGTATATCAGTTGGAAAAGCGTTTCCAGGTCTTTGTTGCCCGCGCTGCCTTTAAGACCGTCGGATATTGCTCCCATCACGGCGCTTACCGACACGGATTTGCCCGCCAGCAGCTTGCGCAGGTCGGTGGGACTGAATTCACCCATACCCATAGCCGATACCACCGGTACCGCATATTCGGCACTGTAATGATCAGCCAGCGGATAATAGTTCTTGCCGCCCGGCCGGCTGGCGCTGAACAGTATCTGGTCGTCTTTAAACGTGGTGGGCTTGAGGGTAACGAAAACGCCGTTGCCCAGTTGCAGCTCCACGGTGCCGAGCGCCTTGTCTTCGCTGCGTTTGACAATAACGCCTGCAGCGGGTTTGGCGGCCAGCAGGCTCGTCGCTATTGTCTTGTCTTCATAAGGCTGGATCGCCGATTGCCGCACAGCAGTAAGCGTGGCCAGCAGACCGGCCGGCGAAGGCAGGGCCTGGCCGGCTTTGGGATCGGGCCCTGTTACCACCAGCAAGGGATTATCGACCGAAATGTCTTTCCGGAAAGCAGCCGACGCCTCATCGAGTGTTATCGAGGGAAGAAATTCATTCACCAACGCAAACTCGGTCGCAATGCCGGGAATGGCCTCGCCGGTGAGGAAATGATTAACATACTCTTCGACATACACATCCGATTCAGTCTTATCCCGGTTATTGTAAGCACGTTCAATGGAACTGGCCACCGATTTTTTCACCCGGTCGAGCTCAGCGGCGGTGAAGCCGTATTTCCTCGCTCTTTCCAGCTCGGTATACATCGCGTTCAGTCCTTTTTGCACATCGCCCGTGCCCAGGTTCCCGACCAGGCTGAAAGCTTCGTATCCGCCCACGACCTCTTCCATGCTGGTGCCGGCCGCCAGGAACGGCGGATCGGGCTGCTGGGTTATCTCCTGCAAACGCTGGTTCAGCATCATTGTGTACAGCTCGCGCACCAGGTATTCCCTATAGGAGCCACCGGTGTTTTGCGGCGGCATTTTCTGCATGGGATAATAGATGCTGGCCTTGTAGCTGGTCGCTTCCTTATCGGTCACCACCAGCGCTTCGGGCCGGCTGTACGGCGGGATCTCCGACCATTGACGCGGCCTTTCCTTTACCGGATTTTTCAATCCGCTGAAATGCTTTTTCACGAGTGCCAGGGCTTTTGCGGGGTCGATATCACCCACTACCATCAACGCCATCAGATCGGGCCGGTACCAGTCTTTGTAAAACTGGCGTATGAGGTCAGGGTTAAAGTTGCTGATAATGCTGTCTTTCCCGATCGGCAGGCGGCTGGCATAGCGGGAGTTCGCCAGCAGCTTCGGATATACCTGCTGCATCATCCGGTCAGTCGCGCCTTTTCCCAGGCGGCTTTCTTCGAGGATCACCGCCCTTTCGTTGTGGATATCATCGGTGAGATAGGTTACCTGGTGCGCCCAGTCTTCCAGCACCTGGAAACCCTTTTCAAGGTTACCCGGCTTATCGGTCGGAACCGGCAGTATGTACACCGTTTCATCAAAGCTGGTGTAGGCATTCAGGTCGTTACCAAAGCCCACTCCTATGTCTTGCAGAAAAGAAACGATATCGTTCTTCTTGAAATTCCTGGTGCCGTTAAAGGCCATGTGCTCGGCCATGTGGGCAAGGCCCTGCTGGTCGTCGTTCTCTACGATCGAGCCGGCTTTCAGCGCCAGCCGCAGCTCCACTTTCTGTTCGGGTTTATTGTTTTTCCGTATATAATACGTCAACCCGTTATCGAGCCTGCCGATCATTACAGCAGGGTCTTTCGGCAACTCGGCATCAAGTTTCGTTTGTGCCTGACCGTTAATAACCAGCAACAGGTACAAACCCAGTACACACAGGCAAGGTTTTAGCGCCATCCTCTTCATATAAAAATATTGAAGCGCTAAAATAGCAAGATTAATGCGTCAGCGCTTCAATCGGCTTACCTACGCAGCCATTCGGCATCTGTATCTGAAGCAGGGCCGCCACCGTAGGCGCTATATCGGTCATATACACTTCGGTATTCGATTTGCCCGGCTTTACCTTCCAGCCGTACCAAACCAGTGGTATATGGGCATCGTAGGGGTTCCAAAGTCCGTGGGTGGTGCCTGTGGGTCCGTTGTCCATTACCTGTGGCTGCAGCACCACCTGTACGTCACCGGTGCGATTGGGCATATAGCCGTTCGAGACCATGTCTTTGATCTTCGCGGGCAAGGTGGTTTCGGCGGTCTTTGCCAGCTCGAAGGCACGTAATACGCCATTCTGCCGGCCCATGAATGAAACGATCTCCTGTATCAGCTTATCATGATCGATCTTTGCACTGTCCATCCGTGCCAGGTTGATATGCACCTGGTT
>JBDHYM010000161.1:0-7538 GCA_039811405.1 Flavihumibacter sp.
CGAACTGGACTTTGCCCATTGATGAATAAACCCTCCGTTAGAACAGGCGTTCTGTTTGCCGTGCTGGCCTGCTTCATCTGGAGCGGGAATTTCATTGTGGCAAGGGCCGTGATCAGGGAAATACCGCCCATCAGCCTGGCATTTTTCCGGTGGGCCACCGCCGCTGTTTTGCTGGCGCCTTTCGCGTGGAAAAAACTGGCGGCCGACTGGCCCCTGGTATGGCGGCACAAAGCTTATTTCTTCTGGACGGCGCTGTTCGGCATCGCCTTCTTCAACACGTTTATTTATGTGGCGGGGCATTATACCGACGCCATTAACCTGGCGCTGATCGGCACCACGTCTTCGCCCATTATGGCCATTGTGCTGGCGCGCATTTTTCTCGGTGAAAAAATATCCTGGCAGCGCGCCATTGGCTTATTGCTTTGCGTAGCCGGCATCGTACTGCTGCTGTCGAAAGGCCGTTGGAATGTGTTGCTATCGCTGCGCTTCAATGCGGGCGACAGCATTGTGCTGCTGGCCGCCCTGTGGTTTGCCGTGTACAATGTGCTGGTGAAGCGAAAGCCGGCGGGCATACACCCGCAGTCTTTTCTGCTGCTGATCTTTTCGCTGGGGGCGCTGCTGCTCTTACCCGGATGGCTGTACGAAAAAGCAACCTACCCCCCCGTGCACTGGACGCCATCGATGCTGGGCGTAGTCGCTTACCTGGGTATCGGTACGTCGATCGTTTCTTACCTGCTGTGGAATGCCGCCATTGCCACCCTGGGCGCCGCCCGCACTGCTTTATTCGGCAACCTGATACCGCTGTTCGCCAGCTTCGAGGCGGCATGGCTGCTGCATGAAAAAATCACCTGGCTGCATATTGTTTGCAGCGGGGTGATTGTGGCGGGGTTATTGCTGGCCAACAGTACCCGGAAGCTGCTTTAATTTAACATTTCCAAACCCGGAATAAGGTCTTAATTTTACCGCCATGGCCATGACAGCGAATTTTGAAACAGAGAAAAACCTGCGCGCCGGCGGTTATACCGCCAGTGTAATCGGCGCGCTGCTGCTGATCCTGTTCTTTGTTCGCTGGTCTTTGCCGGTAGTGCCCCCGCCCGTGATGGAAGATGGCATTGAGGTGAACCTGGGCAATAGCGACGAAGGACTGGGTGACGACCAGCCTATGTCGCCAGAATCACCCGCGCCGGCCAACCAACCGCAGTACACGCCGCCGAAAGCGGCCGCGGCGGCTGTTGAAGAGCAGAAAGACGTTGAAACCGACGATACCGAAGAAGATGCCCCGGTGGTGAAGAAGCCTGAAAAAGCAAAACCCACCGCCACGAAAATCCCCGAAAAGGAAACGGCAGAAAAGCCGAAATCAACACCAGCAAAGCCCGTTTTGAATCCAGTACCTGCCCCACCCAAACCGAAGGCTGTGTTCAAAGGCGTTAGCGGAAACGGCACCGGCGGCAATGAAGCCGACACCTACAAAAAAGGCGGTAACCAGGGTATAGCCGGTGGCACCGGCGACCAGGGTAAGCCGGGCGGTGACCCCGACAGTAAAAACTACACGGGAAATGGCGGCTCGGGGAAATCGGGCGTGAGCATCTCCCGCGGACTTACCGGGCGCAGGATCACCACCTTCCCTTCTTTTGAAGATGACTTCAATGAGAATGCAAAAGTGGCTGTCGATATCCGGGTAGATGAAGCCGGCAAAGTGATCTCGGCCGTATTCCAGCCCCGCGGGTCAACCACTTCCAACCCCACGCTTAAATCCATCGCCAACCGCAAGGCCATGCTGCTGAAATTCAACCCCGGCAGCGAAGAGCAGGTGGGCACCATCATTTTCAATTTCAGGCTGAAGAACTAACTTGCAGCGTCTGTACATCAGCCATGGACTACGCCGCTACATTAGACTACCTGTATAACCGCCTGCCCCTATTCAGCAAACAGGGTACTTCGGCCTATAAAGAAGACCTGCACCATATCATTGCCCTCGAAGCGATCAACGGCAACAACTACCGCCGGTTCAGTACCATCCATATAGCCGGCACCAACGGCAAAGGCTCTACCAGTCACATGCTGGCGGCTGTGTTACAACAGGCAGGTTATAAAACGGGGCTGTACACCAGTCCGCACCTGCACGATTTCCGCGAACGGATCCGTGTAAACGGCGCCATGATTCCTGAACAGTTCGTGGTCGATTTCACTGCTTCCATGCTGCCGGCCATAACGCAGATCGAGCCGTCCTTTTTCGAGCTGACCGTTAGCATGGCCTTTGCCTGGTTTGCCGATCAGCGGGTAGACGTAGCCGTTATAGAGACCGGCCTCGGCGGCCGTCTCGACAGCACCAATATCGTTGAGCCGGTGTTAAGCGTGATCACCAATATCGGGATGGATCACATGAATATCCTGGGGAACAGCCTGGTGGCCATCGCGGGCGAAAAGGCTGGTATTATTAAGGGCGGCGTGCCGGTGGTGATCGGCGAGTGGCTGCCCGACACCCGGCGGGTATTTGAAGAAAAAGCGAACAAAGAAGCCGCTCCCCTGCATTATGCGCCGGCCGAGTTGTCGGTGATCGACTGGCAGCATGAAAACGAGCTGCTGAAAGTCACCGTGCAGCAACAGCGTCACGGCGATGCGCAGACCTATACCCTCGATCTGCCCGGTGTTTACCAGTTAAAAAACCTGTTAACGGTTCTGTGCGCCATTCACCAGTTACGGCAGGCCGGCTGGCAGATCGATGAAACGGCGCTTCGTAACGGCCTTGCACATACGAAAAAACTGACGGGCCTGCATGGCCGGTGGGAAACGATTGCCGCTTCGCCGAAAACCGTGGTCGACGTCGGGCATAATGAAGACGGCATCAAAGCCATCGGCCGGCAACTGGAGCTCGAGACCTTCCGTCGCCTGCACATCGTGATCGGTATGGTAAAAGACAAAGACATCAACGGGGTATTGTCGTTGCTGCCCAAAACGGCCACCTACTATTTCACCCAGGCGCAGATTCCCCGCGCCCTGCCTGCCCCTGCACTGCTTGCCCTGGCAAAAACGGCCGGCCTGGACGGTCTTGCTTACAACGAGGTGAATGAAGCCCTGGCGGCGGCTCGCCGGGCGGCCGCCCCCGATGACCTGGTGCTGGTATGCGGCAGTGTGTTCATCGTGGGTGAAGTGCTGCCACCCGTCGGGTAGCACCCGTCAGGTGCCACCCGACGGGTGGGGCTGCAGCAGACCCAGTTTCAGCAGCGCATACAGGATGCAATTGACGTGCAGCGACTGGACGATCTCGTTGTTCAATACCATCCGCATCACTTCTTCCACCGGCAGTTGAACGATCTCGATCTCTTCGTTGTGGTCGAGGTGCTGCACACCGGTTTTCACGCCCCCCGTGGCAAGGAATAATTCAGTAAACCCGCTCAGCACACCGGGATTGGCGGCCACGCGGCCCAGGTATTCCACCTTCGGAAAAGAAAAACCGGTTTCTTCCATCAGCTCGCGCCGCATGCCCGTGGCGAAATCCTCCCCGGGGTCGATAAAGCCACCCGGCGTTTCCAGCAGCACCTGACCGATGGGGTGGCGGTACTGGCGGGTCATCAGCACCTTGCCTTCAGCCGTGATCGCCATCGCCGTGGCGGAAGTAGGCAGCTCCACCACAAAATAGGGATCAACGATCACGCCATCCTGCCGGCGGCACCGGTCTCTTCGGGCGGTGAAATAGATGTGATCGCTGATGTATTCTGATGATAAGGTATCCCATCTCAGGCGCTGTTCAGACATATATTACCAGTTCATTTTATTGCGTAAGCTTGTTATGTGCGCTACATGGTGCCGTCCATGCCAGGCATACATGCCCAGCAGGTACCAGAGGCTCATTTCTTTACCGTGTTCAGGATGTACAACCGCCCGTTGCAGCAAGGCTTCGTGCGGCACAGCCTTCAGGGCCGAATACCAGCGCGCATGCAACGCCTCCAGCAGCGTGAGACTGACGGCAACCGGCAACTCCTGTACATCATTGAGCTGCACCCAGGCATTTTCGTCATAGGGCTTGATAACCGGCTTGTCTTCCGTTAAACCGAGCTTGAACCGTGCGATGGCATTGATATGGCTGTCGGCTATATGGTGTACCAACTGTTTGACCGTCCACCCGCCTTCGCGGTAAGGCGTATCCAACTGCGCTTCATCGAGCGAAAGGATGGCATTGCCGAGCAGTTGCGGCAGCGCTTTTATGTCGTTCAGCCACTCGTTCAGTTGCTGACTGGAAAAAGGCTGTGGCTCATACAAACCGATGGGATAACGGGGATCCATAACCGAAACTGCTTTATTCGTCTTTGGGCAGGGCTTTACCTGTCAGGTGAATGAATACGTCTTCAAGATTGGCCCGCTTTACTTCTTTGGGGCGTTCAAAGCCCGTAGCGACCAGTTGATCGATCAACTGATCAGGTGAAGCAAGGGCGATGATACGGCCGCTGTCGATAATGGCCACGCGGTCGCAAAGCACTTCCGCCTCATCCATATAATGGGTGGTCAGGATCACCGTGGTGCCTTTATCCCTGATACCGGCAATAAGGCGCCACAGATTCCGGCGGGCCTGCGGATCGAGCCCGGTGGTAGGCTCATCGAGAAAGATAACCTGCGGGTCATTGATCAGCGTGGTAGCGATGGAGAAGCGCTGTTTTTGTCCGCCGCTGAGGTCTTTGTACTTCGCTTTCGCTTTGTCGCGCAGGTCAACCATGTCCAGGAAATCCAGCGGGTTGATGGTACGGTTGTACAATCCTGCGAACAATTGCAGCAACTGAATGAGGTTGAGCCCGGGATAGTAGCCCGATGCCTGCAATTGCACGCCGATCAGTCGTTTGATCAGCGAAGGGTCCTGGTCGAGGTCCAGCCCCGCGATCTGCACTTTGCCGCTGGTCTTTTCCCGCAGCGTTTCCATGATCTCGAGCGTGGTTGATTTACCTGCGCCGTTGGGGCCGAGCAGGCCGAATATTTCACCGGCATATACCTCGAAGCTGATGCCTTTTACCGCTTCGAACTGGCCGTATTTCTTGCGAAGATCCTGTACGCTGATGATGGGGGCCCTGGTCATTCGACGAAAGTAATTATAATTTGACGATCAACCCCCGGGAAGCCTGTAACAGCCTGTGTGCCGGAACGGTGAAAACAATTATTGCTTCAGGATGAAAAGCTGGGTATAATAAATGGCTCCGCGGGTATCGCGCGATATGCCGACGCCGGTCAGGTTGAAACGACCCTCGATATTGTCGCGGTGCACTTTGCTGCCCAGCCATTGCTTGACCACATCGGCCGCCGTCATCACTCCCTGCGCCACATTTTCGCCCGAAGCGGAAACAGCACCCAGGCGGGTGCTGATGCGTTTTACACGGTCTTCGAATCCCGCATGCCCAAAGCTCACCTGGCGGCGGGCCATCTTCTGGCTGTGCAGCGCCGCTTCGGTAGCGACGGCGCTGTTGACCTGCAGGGCCGGCAACCCCTTCGAAAGGCGATACCGGTTCACTTCCGATACGATATCGGCTTCCATATTCGAGAGCGCCACCCCGTTTTTGGCGCGGGTAGGCGTTTCGGCGCGCGCGGGCGTTTTGGTTTTGCAGGCTGCGAGCCCGGTAAACAGGAGAAAGACGATGAGAATAAAACGTGACAAAGAGTATGTTTTGGGTGAAGGTACGCAAGGGTTGTGCCAGGTCAAAATCGGTTAAAGTATTCTGACACAGCTTTCCTTGGTTCACTTGCAGGATGCAGTTTTGGTTCACGCAAAGACCGCAAAGGAGCAAAGACGCCAAGGATGGGCCTTCTATCCGTCGGATAATGCCGGCAAAGCACATACTTGGGGGGACGTGAGCAAGGCCATCGGTTAGCAAAAAATCAAAAGGAGCGTTGAGCGGTTTGAAGACGCACAGATGTGCGCTTGGGTCTGGCACAGATCTCAGAACGGAAGAATCTCAATGAATGCAAATTCTACCCGACGGGTAGAAGGCCCATCCTTGGCGTCTTTGCTCCTTTGCGGTCTTTGCGTGAACCAAAACTGCCCCCTGCACGTGAACCAAAACGGCCCGCTTACCTCCCCTTCCCTTACCTTTGCCCCCTTCAATACTTTTTCCACATGCGCGTGTTTAAATTCGGGGGCGCCAGCGTCAGCTCAATAGACCGGATCAGGCAGGTTGCCGATATAGTAAGAAACGAACAGGAATTGCTGGTGGTAATCTCGGCCATGGGCAAAACCACGAATGCCCTGGAAAAAGTGGCGGAGCAGTTTTACGCGGGCAACCGCGACGCCGCCCTGGCGCTGTTCAAACAGGTGAAAGACCAGCACCTCTCTACCGCCAAATACCTGCTGGTAAAAGAATGGCTCGCCTGCGAACAGGCGCTGGTCAATTTTTTTACGGAAGTGGAATGGCTGCTGTACGATACACCCGTTCGCCCGTACGACTATTATTACGACCAGATCGTCTGTATCGGCGAACTGCTCTCCACCTGCATCGTCAGCGCCTTCCTCACCGAAGAAAAGATCGGCAACAAATGGATCGACGTGCGGGATGTCTTCCGCACCGACAACCTGTTTCGCGACGCTGCGATCAACTGGCCCTTCACACAGCAAAAAGTGAACGAGCTGGTGAAACCGCTGTTCGCCCAACACCCGGTTGTTATAACGCAGGGTTTTATCGGCTCGACCGACGAAAACGAAAGCACCACGCTGGGACGCGAAGGCAGCGATTACAGCGCGGCCATTTTCGCCCATATGCTCGACGCCGATTACCAGGCCATCTGGAAAGACGTGGAAGGCGTGATGAACGCAGATCCCAAAAAATATCCCAACGCCGAACTGATCCCGGTGCTGAACTATACCGAGGTGATCGAGATGGCCTATTATGGCGCACAGGTCATCCACCCGAAAACCATCAAACCGCTGCAGAACAAAAACATCCCGTTATACGTAAAATGCTTTCTTGACCCGTCGCTGCCCGGTACGGTGATCCACCACCAGCCCGTGCAGCACCTACCGCCAATCATCGTTATGAAAGAGAACCAGGTATTGCTGCACCTCAAATCGAAGGACTTCAGCTTTATCGGTGAACAATCGGTGGCAAAGTTGTATCACCTCTTCGAACAGTTGGCTTTCAGGCCCAACCTAACGCAAAACGGGGCCATCAGCTTTACCTGCTGTCTCGACGACCGCCCCGAAAAGCTGGAACAACTGGCCTTGGCCGCCGCCGGCTATTTTGATGTAACGGTTGAAAAGGGTCTTCGCTTACTCACGGTCAGGCATTACCTCCCCGACATCGTGACTGCACTTGTCGGGCAGCAGGAAATCGTGCTGCAACAGCAAACACCCGAAACTGTACAATTAGTGTTACGTTAAGAAAGCAGCATAACCTGCGCTGAAGAAACAGTACGGCCTGTATTACACTAGAAATTACCGGAACCTACGCATCGGGCGTTTTGTCGGCCTCGATCAAAATGGTTTGTTTGAGCTTCATCGGCACCGTCTTTTTTTCACGGATGGCCGGCGCCCAGTCGGGCATTTTTTCCAGCTCATCGAGCAG
>JBDHYM010000162.1:0-7536 GCA_039811405.1 Flavihumibacter sp.
GTGGCGGAGAAGCCATCCAGGGATATATACAAACTGATGGAGTGGCCTCCATACATGGAAAAAATGATATGCAGGGTTATGGTGTACAGGGTACTGCCGACAACGGTGTGGGCGTTTTTGCGCTGGCCAATGAAACCGGCGGCGGCAGCCAGGAAGGCGTGGCCTTTCGTGCACAACTGAATTTTGCCGGCTCGGGCACGCTCGCCGAGTTCCGCGTGGGCAATACCAACGTAGCCCGCATCGACAATGCCGGCCGTGGTTTTTTCAATGGCGGCACCTTTAATACCGGGGCCGATGTAGCTGAGCATTTTGCCGTGGAAGGAAACCTGCGTAGTTATGAACCCGGAGATGTGCTGGAAATATCTACCAACGACGACCGCACGGTCGTAAAATCGTCGCAGCCTTATTCCACCCTGGTGGCAGGCGTATATGCCACGAAACCGGGTGTTGTTTTATCGGAACAGAGCCTGACGGCTGAAAAATTGTTTGAAACCGGCGTACCGATGGGCGTGATCGGCGTTATTCCTACCAAGGTTACGCTGGAAGGCGGCAAGATCAAAAGAGGCGACCTGCTCGTTACTTCATCCACGCCAGGTGCGGCCATGAAAGCCGATCCGGACAAAGTAAAAGTGGGACAGGTAATCGGTAAAGCATTGGCCGATTTTGACGGCGCCGGTGTAGGCCTGATCAAAGTGCTGGTAAGCGTTAAATAATAACCGTTAAAGAATTCACCATGAAAAATAATATCAAGTACATCGCAATAATAGCGGTAATGGTGCTCGCCGGGTTTATGGCCTCCGCTCAAAGCGCCCCGCAAATCAAACAGCAACGCAAGTCATCGTCGCCTTTCGATAAGCTGTCGCCCAAAGCCAGGGCGGCCATAGCTGCCAACAGCTCTCAAAAATCGCAGGCAATGTTTCAAAGCCACATGGCCACAGCGGCCGCAATGAAACCAACCGTTCCGCCGCCGCCTTCGACTGCCGCCGGCGCTAACCAGCCCGTGAAGCAGGCGCCGTTTACACCGGGCAGCAGCAGCGAGCTGAAATCAAAGCTGAACGCCAACAAGCAGTAAGTTTCTCCCGCATAGTAGTAAGTAAAAAAAGAGGCTGTCTCACCGAGACAGCCCTTTTTTGTTTGTTGCTTATCACTGTTTATTTCTTCAGCTTCTTTTGCAGGTTTTCGTCGAGTGCATCGAGAAACTCCTGCGTATAAAGATAGTGCTCGCCGTGCTTCACTTTGTTACCGTGTACGCATACCGCCAGGTCTTTGGTCATTTTACCGCTTTCTACGGTTTCAATACAAACCTGCTCCAGCGCCTGGCAGAAGTCAATCAGCGCCTGGTTGCCATCGAGCTTTCCCCTGAATGCCAGTCCGCGGGTCCACGCGAATATCGAGGCGATCGGGTTGGTCGAAGTAGGCTTGCCTGCCTGGTGGTCGCGGTAGTGGCGGGTTACGGTTCCGTGCGCCGCTTCCGATTCCAGCGTTTTGCCATCGGGCGTTACCAGCACCGAAGTCATCAGCCCCAGTGAACCGAAGCCCTGGGCCACCGTATCGCTTTGCACATCTCCGTCATAGTTCTTACAGGCCCATACGAAGTTCCCGTTCCACTTCAATGCGCTGGCCACCATATCGTCGATGAGGCGGTGCTCGTAAACGATGCCTGCCGCTTCGAAAGCAGCTTTGAATTCTTTCTGGTATATGTCTTCAAAAATGTCTTTGAAACGGCCGTCGTATTTCTTCAGAATGGTGTTTTTGGTAGAAAGATAGAGGGGCCATTTTTTGCTGAGCGCCATGTTGAAGCAACTGCGGGCAAAGCCGATAATGCTTTCATCGGTATTGTACATGGTCATAGCTACGCCATCGCCTTTGAAGTTGAACACTTCAAAGGTCTGCGGCTCACCACCGCCTTCGGGTATAAAGGTCATGGTCAGTTTGCCCTTGCCTTTAATAACCGTATCGGTGGCGCGGTATTGGTCACCGAAAGCGTGACGGCCTACAATGATCGGCGCCGTCCAGTTGGTGACCAGGCGGGGAATATTATTAATCACGATGGGTTCCCTGAATACGGTTCCGTCGAGAATATTCCGGATGGTGCCGTTGGGGCTCTTCCACATTTGCTTCAGGTTGAACTCCTTTACGCGGGCCTCGTCGGGAGTAATGGTAGCGCATTTGATGCCTACGCCGTATTGTTTGATGGCATTGGCGGCGTCTATCGTTACCTGGTCGTTGGTTGCATCGCGGTGCTCGATACCGAGATCGAAATATTTGATATCAACATCCAGGTACGGAAGGATTAGTTTGTCTTTGATGAACTGCCAGATGATCCTGGTCATTTCGTCGCCATCCAGTTCCACCACCGGGTTGGCTACTTTGATCTTACTCATAGCGGGTTGATTTTTTATGGAAGTCTGCAAACCTAAGTGAAATGGGGAATAAAAACAATGTAAAATATTTGGCCGCCAAGGTGGGCCGGTCTTACACATTCACCACCAATACGGGGATGTGCAGCTCATGCCGCACCTTGTTGATGGTATCCCCGTACACCAGGTCGGCCACGGCACGATGGCGGTGCGCGCCCATGATCAGCAGGTCGGCATGCTCTTGCTGCGTGAAGCGTACAATGCCGGCCTGCCGCGACTCATGGCCGAGACAGGCGATGGCAGTATAGCCGCGCGCGTTCAGCTCGGCCACATACTGGTCTAGCTGGCGGGCGTCCTGTTGCGACTCAAGGTCTTCGCTGGCGGTGCCGTACAACCGGGCGGTCACGCTTTCCACGATGTGGATCAGTACCAGGGTGGCGCCGGGTTTTGCCTGCGCCATGGCATGTGACAGCAACTGGCTGTCGTGCCGGCTGAATTCAAGTGCAATGGCCACCCGTTCGTAAACGGGCAGCGACAACGGTTGCAGCGACCGCAGCCCGCTATGAATGGCGACCTGTTTCTGCCGGCGTTTTTTTGCCAGCAGCGGCTGCACGATCACGATCAGCAGTAATACCAGCAGCAATATTATTCCTACTACGATCAGTGCTTTTATCCAGCCGGCATGGTCGCCCTGCAAAAAGCCGGCGGCCTCGGCCAATACCATCCGCAGGTTAAGATAAGTGAGCACCGCCGCTACGATCCAGGCGGCGGCGGCCACATAAGGCTTGATGCGCAGCTCGCCCATTTTCTCTTTATCGCTCACAAAATGTATCAGGGGGATAACCGCAAAACCCAGTTGAAGACTTAATATCACCTGGCTCAGCACCAGCATGGCATCGACTTCGGTATCGCCGAAATAATAAATGACCAGTATGGCCGGCACCACTGCCAGCAGGCGCGTGAGCAGCCGGCGCAGCCAGGGGTTGATACGAAGCTGCAGGTAACCTTCCATCACGATCTGCCCCGCGAGGGTGCCGGTAATGGTGGATGATTGTCCCGCGGCGATCAGTGCAATCGCGAACAGGGTGGGAGCAAGCTTCGATCCCAGCAGGTTGTCGAGCAGACGATGCGCGTCTTCTATTCTCGCCACATCGGTTTGCCCGGTTTTATGAAAGGCCGCGGCAGCCAGCACCAAAATAGCGGCGTTGACGAAAAAAGCAAGGTTCAGGGCGATCGCGCTGTCGATCACGTTCATCCGGATGGCCTTCCGCTTGCCTTCCACGTCGTTCCTGATCTTTCGGGTTTGCACGAGGGCCGAATGCAGGTAGAGGTTGTGCGGCATGACGGTGGCGCCGATGATGCCGATGGCAATATAGAGGGCTGTTTCATTGGGTATGTGCGGTACCAGTCCGCGCACTACTTCACCCATTACCGGTTTAACGAGTATCATTTCTACGAGGAACGAAATCGAAATGACGGAGATAAGGCCGATAATGAACAGCTCCATTTTGCGCATGCCCAGCTTCTGCAGCCATAGCAATAAGAAAGTATCGAAAATGGTAATGGCTACGCCGGCCATGAGGGGCAGGCCGGTGAGCAGGTGAATGCCGATGGCCATGCCCAGCACTTCGGCAAGGTCGGTGGCCGCAATGGCGATCTCGGCCAGCAGGTACAGCAGGAAGTTCACCGCCGGCGGGAATGTTTCGCGGTTGGCCTGCGCCAGGTCGCGGCCGCGAACGATGCCCAGCCGGGCCGACAGGCTTTGCAGCAGCAGGGCCATGAGATTGCTCATCAGCAGCACCCACAGTAATGTATAGCCGAACTGGCTGCCGCCTTGCAGGTCGGTAGCCCAGTTGCCGGGGTCCATATATCCAACGCTTACCAGGTAGGCAGGCCCCAAAAAGGAAAGGATTCTTTTCCAGAATGATTTGTGCCCGGTGGTGTCGATCGTGTTGTGAACCTCGCTTAAGGAAAGGTCGTTATGCCGTGGTGGGGGTGGTGTCATACGTTACAAAAAGATTGGCGGCCAGCAGTTCGCTGATCGTGAAAACGGGCCGGTGGGGAATACTGATTTCAAGGGTCTGATCAAATTCAAAGCGGCGGTTCACGGCCAGTTTGGTGCCGATGCCGATATGGTGGTGCTTCAGGAGGTCGAGCATGGCGGTGGACTGGTTGCTGACGCTGATAACGGCCGCCTGCTTTTTTACAGGGAGATCGAGCAGGGAGGTTTGCTGCACCAGCGGCATACTGCCCTGCGCATCGGGTATAGGATCGCCATGGGGATCGGTACGCGGGTTTCCCAGGAAATGGTCAAGCCGGTCGATCAGCTTGGTGCTGCTGATGTGCTCCAGCTCTTCGGCGATCTCATGCACTTCTTCCCAGCCGAATTCCAGCTTCTCCACCAGGAAGTACTCCCAGAGACGGTGCTTGCGAATGATTTGCAGTGCCACTTTCTTACCGTCGGCCGTAAGCCTGACGCCCCTGTAGGGCTGGTATTGCAACAGCTTCTGGGTTTTCAGCTTTTTGAGCATATCTGTTACCGATGCGGCGCTGGTGTTTAGCTGCCGGGCAAGGGCGTTGGTGCTGACCACCGAATCGTCTTGCTGAAGGTGGAAAATCGCTTTCAGGTAATTCTCTTTGCTGGGTGAATATTTCAATCGACCTAAAATTATATTTAGACAAATCTAAAAAAAAATATTTGCAAAATCCAGCCGCTTAGCGAAAACACCCTATTTTAGCGATTCACGGAAAAATCAGGTATGCTTCGACGCTCCCCGGTTCTATGGTTGTTTTTCTTGGTGGTATTGGCTGGTTGCTCGCAGAAAAAAAAACAGTTGACGGATGACAGCACGGTAACCGTAAAAGAATTTATTGAGTTTTTCCCCGAACTGCCCCTGCCCGTTCAACTGGCAGATTCTTCTCTTACCAAAAAGCCCGGCGATTCTCTTCGTATTGGCAATAAGATATTTTCCCAGTTTGTTCCCGATTCTGTCACCGGCCTGCTGGCTGTAAAGGGTGTTCGTCCGCAGTTGTTCCCCATCGGCAAGGTAACCGTTGCCGACGGCGAAACCTATCTCTTCGTCCGGTCGTTTGCCGGCGCCAAAAAAGCGGCGCTGGCGCTGGTGTTCGACAAAGACAGCTTTGTGACAGCATTGCCCCTGCTTAGCCTGTCTGCCGCGCCGCGGGCCAATGACCTGTCATCGGCCGTTATGGATGCCCGTTACACCATTGCGCTTAACCGCCAGCAGGTGGCTGCCGATGGCCGGCTGACCTATAACAAGAAAGTATATGTGTATAATACGGAAGGCCTGTTTACGTTAATCCTCACGGAATCCAATGCCGCCGCTACCGGCGCGAACACGGAATTACTAAACCCTGTTGACACCCTGCTGGCATCACATAAGCTAACGGGCGATTACCGGCAGGATAAGAGGAACCTGGTGTCGATACGCGACGGCAGCAAACCCGGCCGCCTGCTTTTCTTCATTCATTTTGAAAAAGACGGAGGCGCCTGTAAGGGCGAGCTGAAAGGAGAGATGTCGATCACCGGAAGCCACAGCGGCCGTTTTACCGAGAACAATGGTACCTGCGCCATAGAGTTTGCTTTCAGCGGCAATACGGTTCGTTTGAAAGAACTGGAAGGCTGCGGCTCGTACCGGGATATCAAATGTTTTTTTGAAGGCAGCTATATAAGAAAAAACAAGCCGGCGCCTGCCGGCAATAAGAAAAAGAAATAAACGCTTATGAGTTTCATGAATTTCAAGGTACCCTACCATTCAGATGAGTATTCAAAGAAAGTAGCCTATTTTTCGATGGAGTTCGCCATTCAGCAGCCGTTAAAAATATACAGCGGTGGCCTGGGCTTTTTATCGGGCTCGCACCTTCGCAGCGCCTATGAATTGCGGCAGAACCTGATCGGCATCGGTATTCTTTGGAAATACGGATACTATGACCAGGCCCGGAACCAGGACCAGACCCTGCAGGTGACCTGGATGGAAAAGATATACAGCTTCCTGGAAGATACCGGCATCAAATTCCAGATATCCATTCACGACCACCCGGTATGGGTGAAAGTATTTTACCTGAACCCAAGCACATTTGAAACGGCGCCGCTCTTTTTGCTGAGCACCGACCTGCCCGAAAACGATTATGTATCGCAAACCATTACGCATCGTTTGTACGACGCAAACGTGGCTACCAAGGTGGCGCAGTTCATCCTGCTGGGTGTAGGCGGCGCAAAGCTGCTCGACGAGATGAACTATAATCCCGAAGTTTATCACCTGAACGAAGCGCACGGCATCAGTGCCGGCTTCTACCTCTACCAGAAGTTCAACAAGAACATTGAAGAGGTAAGGAAGCGGCTGGTATTCACCACCCACACACCCGAAGAAGCGGGCAACGAAAAGCACGATATTTATTTGTGCCAGAAGATGAGCTATTTCTGCGGGTTGTCGCTCGATGAGGTGCGCGCGCTGACGGGTATCCGCGACGACCAGTTCAACCATTCGCTCGTGGCGCTCCGTTTTGCCCGCGTTGCGAACGGCGTATCGCAACTGCACGGGGAAGTGTCAAGGGCCATGTGGGGGAAATACGAAGGTATCTGCGAAATCAAATCGATTACCAATGCGCAGAACTGGCGTTTCTGGGCCGACAAGCAATTGTACCGTGCCATGGAAGAAGGCAACGATTATGTTTTCGACGATCGCAAGAACTACCTGAAGAAAAGGGCTTTTGATATTGTAGCCGACCAGACAGGCAAGCTCTTCAAACCAGATGTTTTCACCATCGTGTGGGCGCGCCGTTTTGCCGGTTATAAAAGAGCGGAGCTCATCACGCGCGACCATGCACGTTTCGTGGAGCTGATGGGCAGCACCAAGTACCCGGTGCAGATCATCTGGGCGGGCAAGCCTTATCCCATGGATTACCCGGCCATCAACGATTTCAATCACCTGGTGCACCTGAGCCGCCAGTTCCCGAATATGGCAGTGCTGGTGGGATATGAACTGGCCCTGTCGAAACGCCTGAAGCAGGGCGCCGATTGCTGGCTCAACAACCCGCGCGTACCCCGCGAGGCAAGCGGTACCAGCGGTATGACCGCAGCCATGAACGGCGCGGTGAACTTCAGCACCGACGACGGCTGGATACCCGAGTTCATCAACAATGGCAACAATGGTTT
>JBDHYM010000163.1:0-7383 GCA_039811405.1 Flavihumibacter sp.
GTAAGGTTCCGGGGCACGGGGCAAATCGCATATACGCAACTGTGAGATACCAGCACGGGTTTGGTGCTGACGGCCAGTGCATCGAAAAAGGTTTGTTTCCCCACATGGCTCAGGTCTACCAGCATGCCAAGCTCATTCATGCGCCTCACCACCTGCCGCCCAAAATCGTTCAGCCCTTTTTGTTTGATGGGCGTCGGCTTACCCTGGTCAACATATGTTTCGTCCCAGGCCGAGCTTGCCCATGAGGTGGAATTGTTCCAGGTAAGCGTAAGGTAACGGGCGCCGCGTTTATACAGGCTGTCGAGATACAGCATGCTGTCTTCGATCATATGACCGCCCTCTACGCCCTTCATGGCGCCCACCAGTCTTTTTCTGACGGCGGTTCTCAGATCGGCTACCGTATTCACCGCCATCATCCGCGAAGGGTTGCGGGCCACGATGGCATCGAGCGAATCGATTTCGCGCAGCGCATAATTGAAGGCGGCTCCCTTGCCGTATTTTTCATCGCAGAAAATGGAGAAAATCTGCAGGTCTATGCCGCCTCTTCTGAAGCGATCGATGTCGCTGTGTGTTTTGCCGCGCAGGTCGTCTTCTATGTTTAATCCTTTCATGGTGGCAGACGACAACACATCGTTGTGTGTATCGACCACGATGGCTTTTTCATGCAGGTTTTTTTGCGCGTGGGCAAACGTGCCGGTTATAAGCAGCACGAGCAAAAGAGGGCGTCTCATGCTGTCAATTTAAAGAATTCCGGCGTTGCACCGGTGTTCTGTTTTTCCGGAGGCGGATAGCGGCATACCCCAGAACGGGCAATAACAACAGCCACCAGGCGGGTGATAAACCGGCCGTTTCAAATTGCAGGGGCGCTTCGTCGCCCATGATTACCAGCCCCGCCCAGTACACGGGGGCAGTCGTTCTTCCTTCGGCGTGGGCAAGGTAGTCGAGCTTGGCCCGGCGAAGGGCTTCGGGCTTTGTTTCGCCTTTTTGCAGGTAGCGGTAGAAAGAGGCAATGATCTCTGCGCTGGCCTGGTCGTCGATTTTCCAGAGGCCGGTCAGCATGCTCCGGCTGCCTGCGTAATGAAAGGCATGGGCCATCGACAGCATGCCTTCGCCATCGGCATAACCCGCACGGCCCGATTCGCAGGCCGTCAGCACCGAAAGGTCTGACTGCAAGTCGAAATCATACAATTGGTGAAGGTAAACGGCATACCCGTCGCTGCTGTCTCCGGGTTGCCGAGAAAAGATCAGCCGGGAGTAGCTGGGATGCAGGTCGTCAAACTCGGCGTGCGTACCGATATGCAAAATGCGGTGGTTGGATGCCTGGCGCATGAAATTGGCGGCGGTGCAGGCGTCGCGCAGAAAGGTCTTTCCGCCAAACCAGCGCCCTGCTTTTTCCGCCAGCCGGTAAGAGAACGGCAGGGGCAGCAATTGCGCATAGCCGTCGTCGAGTCCTCGGAAAAGAGAATCCGGTTCTTTCTGCTCAAAGCCCGGTACAAAGGCAATGAAATTGGCTTTTCGCGTTGCGCCGGGATCTTCGTCCTGCTGCAAAAGGCTGTAACGGTAAGATATCGTGTATTGGGCCAGCAGCGACTTGTCGGACAGCTCTTTGAAGCTGCCGACCGGTTGGGGCGTCAGCAGCTCAAAGCTTAATTTATATAAAAGATCGTCGGGTATGATCACCAGCTTACGGTGATGCACAGCCGAAGAAAGAGGCGCCCACAATTGACTGTGAAGCAAATGCAGGAACCCGCTCATTGCCGATGGGGTGACACCGGGTTGGCTGATGGCGTCAATGGCCCGGGAGATACCGGTGCTGTCGAGCCGGAATAGTTTTTTCTGTTGCTGGTCGGCCACCAGGGCGCACAAATGGCTGCCGGCAAAAAAATAACGTACAAGCGTGGTTTGTGGCGGCGGATTGTTCAGCAAGCCGGCCGGCGATTTCATGATAGAGGCATAGCGGAGCTGGTAGTAGCCGGGATGATTTTTTTGCAGGTGCTGCAAAAACGACTGCCATTGCTCGTTGGCGCCGATCCAGTCATCGATCGATGTTGAATCGGCTGCCGCCGATTGCAGCTTTTTCTTCAGCAATTTTTCTTCTGCCAGTACCTGCGGGGGAATATTCCTGAAAGCAACAACGTCCTGCTGGTTGAGCCGGTCGCGGATCCGGTTGTATATGCCCGATTCATGCTGCATGACCAGCTCATACAGCCAGTGTTCCGACCCCGTAGCTTCATAGAGCTCCAGCGCAACGGTCTTGAGAAGGGTTCGTAATGAACGGTGCTCTTCGAGCAGGAGATTAAGGTCGCTGCTGTTGAGCAGAATGGTTTTGCGCAGCTCCAGCCATTGCATGGCCTGGCGCAGCTCTTCGTATACGGGCAGCAAATGGGCGCTGTCCTTTTTCGGAAGGGTCTGGTATACAGCTCCCGCATGGATCATCATGGCGCGCGGTTTCTGAAGCGACAACGTAACAGAATCGAGTCGCTGCCTGCTGCCTGCGATCCGGTGGTTGATGGTTTCCAGTGCGCGGGCGCTTTGCTCGGCCGCCGGTTGCCAGTTGCGGGCGGCATATTCCAGCTCGGCATTGTTTAGCTGCTGGTGAAAAACGAGCAGCGACCTGTTTTGCGGCAGGCTGTTTACGTACCTGTTCGCCTTTGCCGAGAATTGTCTTGCCCGCGGCAGGCTGTCCGCCTCGGCATAGAAGCGGGCGGCGCGGCGAAGAAATTCAAGGTAGATATCATCGAAGCTTTCCTCCTGCGCCGCCTGGTAGGCCTTATCACCCGTGGTATAATAGGCCGCTGCTTTTTCGGTATTGCCTGTCAGGGCATAAAGACTGGCAAGCCCGTTACAGGCGTCGGCTTCGAAAAAATTGGGTGGCCCGCCTTCCTGCCTGATGGCGGCAAGCCCTTCCAGTAAATATTGTTCCGCTTTTTCATACCGGTGTTGCGCTACATATAGCTGCCCCAGCAATATTTTCGATTTATACCAAAGCGCGCTGCCTGCTTCAAACCGCTGTTGCTTCCGCGCAAAGGAGAACTCGAGCAATCGTTGTGCACGGGTATAGTCGCCCAGCGTTTTGTAGATGCCTGCCAGGTTATCGAATGCTTCCAGCTCCATCTCCAGTCCGTCGTCTCTTTTAAGTGTATCGCCCGATGCCAGGTACAGGCGGGTAAGCCGGATTACATCGCGCATGGCGCCGATCGCTTCGGTGCTTTTTCCTTCCTGGCCATATACGCCGGCGATATTGTTTTTGATCAGCGCGGGCCGGTAAAACCGGTTCAGTGGGCTGCTGTCAATGAGCGTAACTGCTTCCAGCGCTTTTGAATAGTAATAGTAAGCGCTGTCGTTTTTGGCGGCGTACCACATGCTGGTGCCCATGGCGCTGGAGAGCCGGTACAGCCGTTCGGGCGAAAGGCGTGGATTACCCGCCAGTAGATTATAGGCGTTGCGGGTGTGCCGGGTCGACAAGGTGATATTTCCTGCGCGCTGTGCGCAGGTAGAAAGATGGGTTTCTATGGCTGCTGCCGTTTCTGCGGGGGCGCCAGGCCATTCGGCAAGCAGGGCTTTGGCCTGTACGCCATAGTTGTAGGCCGGCGTATAACGGCCGAGCCGAACGCAAACGTCAGAAACGCGCAGCAGGAGTTTGATGCGATCGGAAACGGGACGGTTGTTGTAGCTATGTACATCGCTTTCAATGGCGTTCAGCGCCGCATCGGTTCCTTTGTTGCGTGATACCGCCATCCATTTCGCTTCTCCGGCGGCGAGCAGTGAATCGGTTACCGCCGTTTGCGCATCGCCGGCCGCGTGTAACAGCAGCAGCCCTATCCAGCAAATGCAGTGACGTAACATAACGGTTATTTGTTCAGCGCCGCTGTGAGGTCGGCTGCTTTTTCATGCCGGGAATGTTCCAGTGCTTTCCTGGCCTCGGCTGGTTTTTGTTCTTTCAGCCAGGCCAGCGCCAGGTACCAGTAGGCGTCGCTGATAAAAACCGAGTTTTTCTGCGCCACGGTTTTCTCCAGGTAAGGAATGGCCTTGCCTGCCTGGTCATTGGCCAACTCGGCCACACCGATAAAATACAGGAGGCTGTCGCTTGCGGGCTTAACAGCCAGCTGCTTCGACCACGCGGTGATAGCGGCGGTATAATTTCCCGTTTTATAGTCGACCATTGCCTTGTCGAATTCATATTGATCGCTTGCGCCCATGGCGGTGAGCAGGCCCGGGTCGGGTTTGAAGTATTGTGTATACAGGCGTTGGTTGGCGGCGCCCGGTCTGAACAACCAGAAGCAGGCAACCAGCAAGCCGGCGATGGCGGCGGCCATCCATAATTTGCGTGCGGGGAAGGAAATGACGGTTGCCGGTTTTTGTGTTTCCGTAGCATGGAATTGTGACAGATCGTTTTCCATTGCAGCGCGACGAATGCCCAGTATAACCCGGCGCTGCTCTTCCACGGCCGCGGCCAGTGCGGGGTCGGCCTGCATGTCGTTTATAAACTGCTGCTCTTCCGTTGCAGACATCTGCTGCAGCAGGTAGCGATCTGTCTGATCGTGACCGGGTGAGGTATAAGCTGGTTCCATGTACTACGTTTTATCAGGATATCATGGTTCTTAATTGTTGCAGGCAACGGTACTTGTTGTTCTTTGCCGTTGCTTCCGTCCATCCGAAATGAGCCGCAATTTCTTTCATCGACATTTTCCGGTAATAGAACCGGGTGAGAAGCTGGCGACAGTTCTCACCCAGTTGCTGAAACCGCCTGCTGATTTCTGCGATGCGGTTTTCTTCTTCGGAGTTTAGGGTTGAGGCAGCCAGGCCGGCAAAATTTTCTTCTTTTAATGTGGTCGTTGGGCGGCGGTTGTCAGCGCGCAGCCGGTCGATCCATTTGTTGCGCACCACCTGAAAAAGATAGCCGCTTACCGCATCGTCGTTTTCGGGTTTGAATTTTCCGGCTTCGAGGTTTTGCCAGAGCACGAGAAAAGCTTCCTGGAAAATATCTTTCGCATCATCTTCCGTACCATTGTTCCGCAGCAGGTATTGCAGGGCTTTCGGGAAATTTTCCTGATATACGGTGTGCAGCCATCGGGGATCCTGGAGCCGGAGGGTTTGGGGTATAGGGACGTGCCCGGTTTTTGATTTGTCCATGCCCGTTATATAACAGGCATAAGATAAATCATTTTAATGAAGCACCTGCATTTCCTCATAGTTGTCGGGGTTAAGATTGAACTTGCGCAGGTCATCGATACCGGTATGTACATCGGTGCCGATGTAAGTGTTGTCGAGCTTGTTCAGGTAATAGCGCTGGTAGCTGTTGTCGACCTGGTAGGTATGCGTGCCCGACGCTACAGTGCTTTCTCCCCTGATCATGTTGATAAAGCTGCGGTGATTGGCATCCATGGCATCCATGCGGCTGTTGAAGTTCCGTGTATTCTGTTCGCCAAACTGCTGGATCGCCTGCATGCGCATGTTATGAGAAACCATCATGTTGTTCATCCGCATCTGGTGGTCTCTTCTAAGCTGTGCTATACGTGCTTCATGCCGGGCGTTTTGTGACTGCTTCCAGGCTTCGCTGGTTTTATTCGAAGCGCAAATAGCCGAGTACAGGTCGAGGTATTTGGAAGGATCGTCTTTGCTGTAGATGATGCCGAAGTCGGGGCCCCAGACACCCCCGCCTGCAATAAGGGAGCCGAGCAGAATGGCGTTTATTTTCTCTCCGTTCGCCATAAACGAAAAGGGAAATCGCATACAGGTAATATTGGCGTTCATGCCTTTCCGGGCGAAATCCTGCATCATCTCCTGCGACTTTGCCTGGTCGGCTTCTCCCGAACCCAGGGTTAAGCCAGGCATATTGCCGAATTTCCGGCGGATGATCTCGGGAAAGATCTGCTCTGCGCTGGTATAAGGGCGCACCTTCTGCAAGGGATGCGAATTTGCCAGCTCGCGGAATTGCTCGGTTAACTGGTTGGGTACCGAGTACCAGGGCTCTTTATCGTCGCCTATGGCCAGGTAGGTGCGGCCGTCGGGACTCATACAGGTGGCGAGGAAGCGGCAAACCTCGTAGTAACGGGAAGAGTAGGCTTCGTTGGTCCATCCCTTGGGCAGGCCCACGGTGAAAGCCTGTTCATTCGGATCGGTCATTCTCACCAGCTCATAGCGACCGCCGTTGTCGTTGCCGTCGTTGTAGCTGGTATAACGCTTGTTGTCGGCGGGTGGCGGCTGTTCAGGGTCGGCCGTTTCTATTTCGTCGCCTGCAAAATTGTCGTCGTTATACCGAATGGCTTGCGCCACCCCTTCTGCCGTCTTCGGCTGGTTACCAGGGTTGCCGCAACTGGCCAGCACCAGTGTGAGGGCGGTCAATATAGCTGCTGATTTCATGGCGGTTGTTTTCAATACATCGTCGCCGGGAGAAAAAGGTCATCGGCCGGGCCGGATATTTTTTTGGAGGGCTTTGGTGAGGTCAGTGCTGGTCGTATTCCTCTTTCCGCCCTTCTAGATGGCTGCCCAGCGATTTGAGCCGCTTGTAGTTGTAACCGCATTTCTTGATGTACTCCAGCAGTTCGTATTCGGTGGCGGTTTGCACAAATTCTACCGGCGGGCGGTAATAATGCACGAAGCTGTCGATGTCAGTTCCTGAAAGCCCGGTGATCTTCCTGATTTTGGCGCGGGTAAAGCGCGAGTCAATGTATTTCTCCTCTTCTTCCTGCAACAGCCTTTCCCGGAAAGCCGCCATGCTCCGGTTCTTCCGGAAGCTGAACATGTTGATGAGCTGGTCGAGATCGAGCCCCACCCCGAAATTACCCGACGCCGGCGGTGCGGTGGTTACTCCCAGCCCGGGTTTCTTGAAATTGAACGCTTTGGCATACTCTTCCCGGTTCATGATAGAGTCGCGTTTGTAATTGGGCGGCATGATCCTCACTTCTTTCAGGGTGGTGACATTTACGTGAAGGGAAATGTCGAACTGGCTGATGCGGGGTATGGCCGAAACGGCATACATGGGGGTCGGCTTGCCGAGATAGGAAAAGTAGATGGAATCGGTTTCGCTTACAACAATGCTGTACTGCCCGAGCGAATCGGTGGTGGCGCCACGCCCGTTGTTGGTGAGCACCGACACGCCGGGCAATGGAATGGTCCGGTTCATTTCATACACGGTACCCGACACCCGTACCTGCGCCGTACTCTGGCTGGCCAGCAGCAAACAGATCAGGAAAGCTGGTATGAGAACGGAGAGCGGGCGCATTGGTCTGCAAGGGTACGACTCATTTATGAAAGGCGATGAAATTTAACGGGTTGTAAAGATCAGGGGGCGCCAAGTACTGTATTTTCAATGATGGCCGGGTAGGCCTCGTGCTCCAGTTGGTGGATGCGGGCCGCCAGGGTGTCGGCAGTATCGCCGGG